>JAEOTN010000447.1 GCA_016839865.1 Promethearchaeota archaeon
TATACTCAATTCAATTCCAAAATTAAAGGAAGATAGTGCAAGTTTCCAAACTTTTACAACATTTATAAAAAAAACAATCATTGCTAATCTGTGGTGTATTATTGAGCCCAAGTGATTATACAACCGTATCGATTCCTAAGGTGCTATATGAGAAAGTACAAAAGCGCATTGAGGGAACTGGTTTTACCTCCGTATCGAGATTTGTTGTGTACATTCTTCGTGAACTTATGGTTGAAGGACCAAAAGATGAATCACCGTTTACTCCCGAGGATAAGAAGCTTTTGCTAGAAAAATTAGAAAAACTGGGCTACAGTTAGAAAAGAGCCATTTTTCTATCTTGAACGCATTTTAATGTAACTTAAAAGTTTAAATTCTTAATACATACCGCAAGAAAAATCTGTACTCTTTTTTATGGGATCTAGTGGATCCTAAAGGTTGTCATAATAGTTAATTGAGTATAATAGTTTTTTGTTTAACGGGATTAAATCTGCAAAGATTGAATTGTTGATCCTAAATTTGGAAGAAGACACCCCTATCGATGGTTATTAATATGACACAGGAAAAGAAAAAGGTTAATATTTCAACTGATTTATTTGAGATGCTAGAAAAGAAAGTATGCGAAAATAAATTCAAATCAGTGGAATCCTATATAGAACACATTCTTCGGCAAGTTTTACAGGTCTCTAACCCTGAAGAATTAGATCCAGAGGAAGAGGAAGAGATTAAAAAGCGGTTAGAGAAATTAGGATATTTATAAGGTGATTTATGATGATTAAAGCCCATGGTGGACGGTTAACAAATAGACTTCTATCATCCAATCAATTAGATCGCATTCAAAGCGAGATACATGAGTTTAAGAGAATTGAAATTAATAAAGAGCAGTTTATCGAACTTGATAATATTGCCATTGGTACATTGAGTCCATTAATAGGTTACCAAAACAAAGATGAAGTTGAATCCGTTATTAAGTATGGTCGATTAATGAATGATGTAGCCTGGACCATTCCAATAACACTGGATATTGAAGAAAAATCGGCAAAAGGTATCGAAAAAGGAAATACAATATTATTAGCATATCAGAATGATCCAGTAGCCCTATTTGAGATAGATGATAAATTTTCAGTTGATAAGAAGAAATGGGTTCAAAATGTCTTCGGTACAACCGATGAGAAACATCCTGGTGTTAATAGAATTTACAAAAAGCATCCAACTATGCTTGGTGGAACTATAGATCTTCTTAAGAGACCAAAAGCACCTTTTAGTCAATACCATCTTACTCCAAAAGAAACACGAGTGTTATTCAAATCAAAAGGTTGGCGGACGGTAGTAGGGTTCCAAACAAGGAATGCCCCCCATATCGGCCATGAATATGTTCAAAAAGCCGCATTAACTTTTGTTGATGGTATTTTCATCAATCCAGTTATAGGGAAAAAGAAAGTGGGAGATTTCAAAGATGATGTAATTCTGGAAACCTACCAGACTCTCATAGACAATTATTATTTACACGAAAGATCGGTTCTAGTTACCCTCTTGACTGAGATGCGATATGCAGGGCCAAAAGAGGCAATTTTTCATGCAATTATGAGAAAAAACTTTGGGTGTACTCATTTCATTATTGGTCGTGATCATGCAGGAGTTGGGGACTACTATTCTCCCTTCGCAGCACAAGATATCTTTGATGAATACCCTGATTTAGGAATAATCCCCTTATTTTTCCGTTCATTCTCGCATTGTACCAAATGTGGTTCAGTTGTTAACGAAAAAATATGTCCTCATCCTCCAGATGTTCATATCAACTTCAGTGGAACAAAGATTCGACAATTACTTTTAGAAGGAAAGCGTCCTCCCGCTGAATTAATGAGACCTGAGGTTGCAGATGTCATTATTAATAATGAAAATCCTTTTGTTGAATAAGAATCGGTGTACATTAAATGAAGAAGCGAAAACTAGTTCTTATTGGATTAGATTGCGCTTCACCGAATTTAGTATTTAACCGATTCAAAGATAATTTACCTAATATCTCGAAATTGATGAAAAAAGGAGTTTATGGAAATCTTCGATCATCAATGCCTCCAATTACAGTACCAGCTTGGATGGTAATGCTAACTGGTCAAAATCCGGGAAAACTTGGACTATATGGGTTTCGTCATCGGAAAGCATACTCTTATTCTGATATTTGGATCGCAAATTCTCGTAGTATATCCGAACCTAAAGTGTGGGATTATTTAGAAACTTATGATTTGAAGACATGTCTCTTTGCCATACCTCCAAGTTATCCTCCACCTGTAGTGAATGGTTGTTCTATTGGATGTTTTCTCACCCCTAGTAACAAGAGTGATTACGCCTATCCCCCTTCATTGAAAAATGAAATTGAGACTATAATCGGCCCCTACATCCCTGATTTAGAATTACGGAGTGGGGATCTAGCGATTGTTCAAGATCTGTCAAATAAAATGCTTGAAAATCACAAAAAGATTATTAAACATATGTTAACGACAAAAAGCTGGGATTTTTTTGCATTCAATGAGATTGGAGTCGATAGACTGCATCATGCCTTCTGGCGTTATCTTGATGAAACTCATCCTAAATATACCAAGGATTCGCAATTCAAAAATGTGATTCGAGACTACTATCTTGCAATTGATGCGTTCATAGGTGAGATTCTAGAATTAGTGAGTGATGATACATATATTTTGATTGTTTCTGATCATGGGGCAAAAGCATCTCAAGGTGCAATTTGTATTAACGAATGGTTTAGACAGGAGGGATATTTAACATTGAAAGAGAATATTGTCTCCCCAAACAAATTGGATACATCTCAAGTCGACTGGACAAAAACGAAAGCTTGGGGTTGGGGAGGTTATTACTCTAGGGTATTTCTAAACGTTCAAGGAAGGGAAGAAAAAGGTATCATCACTAAAACGGATTATAAAACTGAACTTACGACCCTACAAGAAAAGATAATGTCAATAACAGATTCAGAAGGAAAACCCATGGCCAATTTGGCCATAAATCCAAGTGAATATTTTGAAAGCGTCAAGAAAGATTTTCCTGATTTAATGGTCATCTTTGATGACTTGAATTGGCGCGTATCCGATGTTGTAGGTACTAAAAGTATCTATTCGGATGAAAATCATACTGCAGCAGGTGATGCAGTTCATGATTGGGATGGAATATTTATTCTCTATGATCCAAAAATGGAAATTACACAAGGAAATGTGTCAGCAAGGATAGAGGATATAACACCAACAATATTTTATTTGTTAACAGACGATATATTAGAAAATATCGACGGAAAAGTGATCGACAATGTCAAAAAATAATGAAGGATTTGTTCTATGGTTTACAGGACTATCAGGTTCTGGAAAGAGTACAGTGGCAACATTGGTAGCTGAAGAATTAGAGAAAAAGAATAAAAAAGTGGAAATTCTTGATGGAGACGTAGTCCGTCAAAGTCTAACAAAAGATCTTGGCTTTACAGAAGCAGATCGTAAAACAAATTTAGAAAGAATTACTTTTGTTGCAAAATTATTGAGTCGTAATGGAGTAGCGACTTTAGTCTCTTTTATATCTCCTTATATTTCCTCACGTCAAACGGCAAAGGAAAATACAACTAATTTTATGGAAGTATTTATAAAATGTCCTGTAGAAGAATGTATTAAACGTGACACTAAAGGATTATATAAAAAGGCGA
>JAEOTN010000448.1 GCA_016839865.1 Promethearchaeota archaeon
GAAATGGCTGGAAATCCGTTACTACTTGGAATTTATTACCTGAAGATCAGATTGTATGGTACTCTACTACATTTGGTTTGGATATTGCCCATGATGAGAGAGTTCCCTTACGTGCCCATATTGAGGGTGTTTTTAATGCAACACTGTATCTTAATGGTCGATGCATTGGACGATATTGGGGGGGTGTGGGTCCTCAGAAAGACTTCTACTTATTTGAGTCCGATCTGAAACAACGTAACTCCCTAACAGTTGCATGTTGGACTTCCATACCTGAAGAAGTTCGTATAGTAATAGAACCCTATAGAATTGATACATCAAGTGGGAACATAAAAACAAGCGGAAAAGTCGAGGATAAAGAGATATTCTCAACAAAAACTAAAGAAATCGTCTTTTAATCACTCCTTCTTGCCCTTAATTTAATCCTCTTTATCACAAATTTTCGGACCTAACTGCTAAGACTTGGTAATTTCAATGTTTTAATAATAAATTAGTCTTAGATCATGTATATTCAATAAAACATAACAAAAAATGAATCGACATGAGTCAACAACAACAAGCTCAACAATCTGAAGTTGAGCGACACTTATATAATCTTGGAAAATATCAGCGTGAGGTAGCAACTTGGGTTTGGTTATCCATTTTCCTATTCTGGCTTGTATTTCCATTAGTATTTCTGATTTGGCGCAAAGTTCAGTATTTAATTGAGTTAAATAAACTAAGTCGCATCGTTAAGGATTATGACCTTGAACGTGCATTCCTCTTTCAAGTGATTGGGGCTATAATTACCACTGTAGCATTTTTTGCAGGATGGATTATATTCATTATCGGTTATGACGCTTTAGAACGATGGGGTCGACGTTATGCACAACAATATCAGAGTAAAAACATGGATGAATTTGTAAAAGGAACACGAACAATCAAAATAGGTTTGATTTTGATTCCATTATTCATTGGATTATTCATCATCCCGGTAGGGATGGCTCGTGCTGGAGACGCATTACTCAACGAATTTGGTGGGCATCCTCGCTCAATTCATGTAAAAACACCTCAACAAGCCTCACAAACTGAATCTCAACCACAAGTACAAGAAGTTGAGGGGTATCGTCCAAAATTTTGTGCATCTTGTGGAAATCCGGTTGAAAATGGCCTAAAATTCTGTAAAGTCTGCGGTACTCCTCTCTAAACTATATAATCTTTATTTATTTCTTTTTTTAATATAGAATTTCGTCAATAATCATTAAACGCATTTTAAGAAAAAGAAATTTACCGCACTCAAATGGGATAAAAATGTTAAAATGAAATTACTTATTACCACACCATTCTCTTTTTGTAATACACACACCCTGAGTTGGGCACCACACATGCCCTCTCACTCTTTTCTTTCTTCTTAAAATGTAGTAAACAAATAGGAATTATTGGAATCCAGCATTTTGAGTAGACTGAACACTTTTAATTTTATAGAAATTTTCTACTTCTAAATCTTCATTTAATTCTTTCTCGCTCTCAAGAAACTCCTTAAGTGCTTCCCTTACAATCTCCGATCGGCTGTTGAATAACCCCAACTCAATTAGACTTTCAAATGCTTTTATATAGGCATCCGGGATATTTATCGTAACAATTTGCTTTTTCATATTAGTCATTCACCGTTTTTCTATAAAATTTACCCCCCAAGAAGAGAACTTGCTAATTATACACACACTACCCGTCCCTCACAGGAATCTCCGTATTGTATGATTATTACCGAACCCTTCTTGTGGATTTCTTTTAAATCAATACACAATATTTTTTGTCGGAGAATATATAAAATTACTTGTTAGTATGAATTATCTGGTTAATATCGCCTTATATTGATGATTTTGGTGAGTATAGTAAGTTATAATTATTTTACTCAACTTAAACGATATTGAGACCCATTAGCATTCATATGATAAAATTTTTGGGAAAACAAAGCAATATACATGTGTGAGTCCAAAGAAAAAGGCACCTGAACAACTACATTCAGATCCTCGTAAATACTTCAAGGGAGATGTGCTTGAATCTTATATCCGCTCAAAAAGCATGATGCATATTCAAGAACAGATTGCATTGCGGGTGTTAGACATCTCCGGAGCCCGTGCACCTGGTATAATTCTTGATTTGGGGATGGGTCCTGGATTCTCAAGCGTACCCCTATACCTGAAAGGATTCACAATAATTGGAGTTGAGTTACTATGGGATATGTTAGTTGAATATCCAATACAAGAGCTAAATCCAATATCAGGAAATATGCTAAATTTAACATTTCGAGAGAACACTTTTGATTACATCATTTCAGTGTCTGCATTTCAATGGGCACTATTAAAAAATGGAAAGATAAATAGAGTGTCCCTGAATCTAATGGCTCAAACTCTATACTGCATTCTGAAAGAAAATGGAGTTTGTGTGTTTCAGCTATATGAGTCCTCCCAAAATATTTTAGATGAAGTCTATTCAATCTTTAAGAAAAATGGTTTTACAGGGAATTTTGTCATTGATAATCCCCAATCAAAAAAGAAAAAGAAAGTCTACCTCAATATAAGAAAGGAAAGAAAAATTTACGAGTGATCGTCAATGGTTCCAAAAAAAGAAAGTCTTGATCGGGATTTTTACTTTGGTGAAAAAGCCGAATTTTATGCTAAATCCAAATGGATGGCACGTAACCAGATGAAATCAACTCGAAGAGCGCTGGAACTACTTGAGGATGAAAGAGTTGGGGGGGATCTTGAAAGCGATCCAAGTACTTTCTTACTTTTAGACATGGGTTGTGGTTCTGGTTATAGTTCGTATGTAATGGAGATGAATGAGTTCCACACTATTGGTTTGGATAATTCTTTTGATATGTTGGTGCAAAATAGGGAGAAATCTACTCAAAAACGTAATATTGTGTGTGGAGTAATTGAGGCTTTACCCTTTCGAAGGAAGCAATTTAATGGGATTATCAGTATCTCAGCATTTAATTTCATTCTGGAACGTGTGCAACAAAAAGATAAGAAGAAAATTTTGCGAAATGTAGCAGGAAAATTGAGTACTATTCTGGTTGAGCAAGGAAGAGTCGTAATTGAATTTTATCCGAAAAAAGAAGACATTCCCCTATATATAGAGGCGTTAAAGCAATTCTTTGAAGGTGGACTGGTTATAGATAACCCCGACCAACGGAAAGAGCAGAAATTTTTAATACTTAAATCAAAGAAATAGTTTTTCGGATTTGGATTGCAGTGGTGTGTTTGATTAACATTTATATTTAAATACGTCTCTGATCCATAGGAGATGACTGTTGTCAACAACAAACTGTTGTGTAAAATCATGATGAAAAAAATCAAACGCTATTCGATAATGATTCTTGCTATAGGGATCTTATTAGCGACATTAAGTTTTCCATCCTATTCCGTGCCAAGCAGTTCTACACCCCATAGCCAAATTATTATCCTCGGTAATGCCGAATTAGATGCATTTTGCGCAGGAAATGGGACCGATGGGTTATCTTGGGAGACTGCACACGTAATTGAAAATTATGAAATCGTTGCAAGTTCACAAGCTGCTTTCGATATAGAGGCCACAGATCGCTATTTGATAATTCGAAATTGCAATTTTCGTTGTACTATTCTTCATTGGGAGAATCTATGGATAGATTATTGTGAGAATATTAATATTACAGATTGTGTTATTTCAGGGGAGGGAGGAGGGCATGGTAAGGGTTGTGTTGTTATATGGAATTCCATTAACATATCCTTATGTGATTCTAATATACGTGATGCAATTATAGGGGTGAATATAGAAGAAATGAGCACTGATATTACAGTTACCAGAAATACGTTTTCCACATCTTCTTTTGGAATAAATTTAGCAAGTGATAATTGTACGATTTCATATAATTCAGGTAATACAACTGGTTCTTATGGGATTTATTTAGATGGTGAATCTGAAAACAACGAAGTGTTTAACAACTGCTTCGAAGGAGGAGAGAATTTTCTCGGAATAGTAAATGATCCTGGAGATAATAATATCCATGATAATGGGTGTCGTCCTAGCATTCCTGGATATTCATTAGGAATCATAATTGCATCAGTTGTTGGTATAACTACAGTACTTATCGCAGTAGCAAAGAAAAAATCCAAAAAGTAATGGTGAAAACCATCTTCTTTTTTTCATTTTTACTTAATATACAAATCCATGGGTGATCTGCTTTTCAGAATTATTCTGCTATATATGGATGCAGTACGCTGGGATCATTATCGACCCGATAAAAAAGTTCCTCAATCAAAAATTTTTTAATTTATGCACAATAAAGGGCAGATCATAACAGTAATATTCCATGATGACTGCATGAGCGTCATGGCGTGATAATTAAGGAAGCGATTGATATAATACAAAA
>JAEOTN010000449.1 GCA_016839865.1 Promethearchaeota archaeon
GCAGTGAAGGCTGGCAACCCTGACCTGAAAGTTATTGTTGAAGGAGGAGATGGATGTACTTATGGTGAGGGGGGTAATCATCTACTTCATGCAATTCGTCGAAATATTGACATCACAAACTTCGTTCATAACAATATGGTTTTTGGCTTAACCAAAGGTCAAGCCTCCCCAACCAGCCAAATCGGGTTTAAAAACCCACTACATATGAATGGTGTTATCAATGAGCCATTTAATCCCCTTGGTATTGCTATTGGATTAGATGCTTCATTTGTAGCAAGAGTTTACTGTAATGATATTGAACAAACCAAAGAGATTT
Organism: Promethearchaeota archaeon; assembly: GCA_016839865.1. Next base: position 317 of record JAEOTN010000449.1, read on the forward strand.
TCAAAAAGGCAATTACTCATAAAGGGTATGCTCATGTAGACATCTTTCAAAATTGCGTATCCTTCAATCGTGTTAATAATCATAAATGGTATAAAGAACATACTTATTATCTCGATGAATCGCACGATCCATATGATAGAATCGCAGCTTTCAAAAAAGCGATAGAGAAAGATAAATATCCTCTAGGTATTTTATATCTGAATCCCAAGCCTACTTATGAAGAAAATATAATGGCCTACAATGAAAATAAAGTTCCAGTCTATAAACGAGAGCGAGATCTAAAAAAAGTTGCAAAAAAGTTATTGACATTCACTTAATTAATGGGGGAATGAAATGAGGGAAGAAGAATTCGATATAGTAGTAGTGGGTGCGGGATTAAGTGGACTTCGTGCAGCACTTGAATTATCATTAAAGTGGAATGTTGCTGTTATTAGTAAAGTATTTCCTGTTCGAAGTCATTCAGGAGCGGCTCAAGGAGGCATCAATGCTTCTTTGGGAAATCATCCCGAGTCTAAAGGTGATACACCCAAAAATCACGCATTTGATACGGTGAAGGGATCTGATTATCTTGCAGATCAAGATGCAGTAATGTTTATGTGTGAAGAAGCTCCAAAAATTGTTGTTGAACTTGAAAGTATGGGTGCACCCTTCTCTCGTTTTGACACAGAGCTAATTGCTCAACGTCCATTTGGAGGAGCAGGTTTTCCTCGAACATGTTTTGCAGGAGATAGAACAGGACATGCTTTATTGCATACTGTAAATGAGCAATGTGTAAAAAATGAAGTCAAATTTTTTGATGAGTATTTTCTAATTGATTTGGTTAAATCAAATTCCCAATTGGCAGGTTTAATTACCTTAGATCTTACGTCTGGTGAATTAGTATTTTTTAGAACTTCGACAACAGTATTAGCTACAGGTGGATTTGGACGAGTTTATAAGAAATCCACAAACGCATTGATAAATACTGGTGATGCTATTAGCGCTGCTTTTAGGATTGGAATCCCTTTGCAAGATATGGAGTTTGTTCAATTTCATCCAACTACTTTATTTGGTTCAAATATCCTAATAACAGAAGGTGCTAGAGGTGAAGGAGCTTATCTTTTCAATAATAAAGGAGAACGATTCATGTCCAAAACTGCACCAAAAGCTATGGAGCTTGCTCCTCGTGATATCGTTGCAAGAGCTATTCAAATCGAAATTAATGAAGGAAAAGGTATAGAAAATAGCTATGTCAATTTGGACTTGACACATCTTGGCGGAGAGAGAATTAAAGAGCGATTACCTGGAATACGAGAAATAGCCATTAATTTTGCAGATTTAGATCCAATGGAAAAGCCAATTCCAGTACAACCAGGGCAACATTATAGTATGGGAGGAATAGGAACGAAATATGACGGTGTTCTAGGGGAAACTGACTTATCAGGAGTATACGCAATAGGCGAATGTTCTTGTATTTCAGTTCATGGCGCAAACAGATTGGGAGGAAATATCCTTTTAGAAACCTTAGTATTTGGTAGATATATAGGAAGGCATTTGAATGAATCTGGTCTACCAAATACGATTTCCAAAATAGAGGCAAGTAAAATTGGAGAAGAAAAAATTACTGAATTTGAAAAATTATTAAATAAATGGAATAAAGGGACGGGTAAAAAACCAGTTGAAATTCGTGAAGCAATGAAGAATACAATGGATGAATATGTTGGAGTATTTAGAGCCGAAAAGGGGCTAAAAAAAGCGAATATATTAATTCAAAAATATAAGAAAGATTTCGAAGATGTTTATCTTTCCACAGATGATAGAAAATTCAACTTTGGTTTAATCAGAACATTAGAATTAAGAAATTTACTTGATATAGCGGAAACTATATCCATAGGGGCATTAAAAAGGCGTGAAAGCCGAGGTGCCCATTATAGGTTAGATTATCGAGACAGGGATGATAAAAATTTTCTTTATCATACAATGGTTTATTATGATCCCGGAAAGCTAATTTTGAAGAAAAAGCCAGTAAAACTAGGAATATTCGAAGTGAAGGAGAGGAAATATTGATGGTAACGAAACGAGTTTTATTAGTGTACCGAAAAGAATCTGAAACAAGCGAGCCACACTATGAGAGGTATGAGGTTCCAGTTAAGCAAGGTATGAATGTTTTGGAGGCACTATTTTATATTCAAGATCATTATGATTCTACTCTAGCATTTAGATATGCTTGTAGGGGGGCCATTTGTGGAGCTTGCGGAATGACAATCAATAAATTTCCAAGATTAGCATGTAAAACTCAAATTTCTCGGCTGAAAAGTGAAAAAGTTCTTAAAATTCTTGAGACAGAATTTGGAGATACCTCTGATTGGGATGAAGAGACTGAGATCTTAGTTGAACCATTACCAAATATGGATATTATTAAAGATTTAGTTGTTGATATGAACTCGTTTTGGAAATTTTACAAAGAAGTTCAACCATATTTCATTCGAGAATGGAACGATAAACAACCTGAATCGAAACAAACTCCCCAAGAGATTAAAAAAATTGAGCAAATGATATATTGTATTTTATGTGGGCTTTGTTGGACTTGTCCCGTTAAAGAAGATAATAAAAAGTATTTAGGACCTGCTGCTATAGCAAAGTCTTATCGATTTGTAGCCGATACACGAATCCGTAAAGAAGCTATGGATTCGATAATCAAACGAATAACAGAAAAAGATGGTGTACCAGCATGCCAGAAATTATATGTTTGTAATAAAGTGTGTCCCAAAGGAGTAATGCCGGGTACAGCTATTAGATATCTACGGGAAATGAAATAATAATACTATTTAATTTTTAGAATTACTTTACCTTGTCGTCCTGATGCAAATGATTTTCTAATTGCATCTTTATAATCTGCTATGTCATATACTGAATCTACAGGTGGAGTAACTTGTTCTTTAACCATTAATTCTAAAAGCTGCTTGAGTGTGCTCATAATCTTATCTGGAGGGGTTCTTCGGAACCATCCATTGAGCCAAAATCCACGGATAGTCGTTTCTTTAAATATCATTTCACCAGTATCAATTGGAGTTTTCTTAAGACTCATTAACCCATAAACTATAAGTGTACCACCCCTACGTAATGATTGTAATGCTTGAACACC
>JAEOTN010000002.1 GCA_016839865.1 Promethearchaeota archaeon
GATTTCTTTAGTTGGTTTCAACTCTAGTAAATCGGCTTTCAATTCATCAGCAATAGCTTCTGCAATAAACTTTGTATTCCCTTCAAAAGAATAAAATGCAACAAGTATTTTCATAACTTACACCAAAAGTTAGTTGAATTACTATAACGCAATCTACACTAACTAAATAATTTTCCACTAAAAAGTAATCCCAATTTCAGTTAGAATAACTTTAGCCAAATTTATTTGTTCGGTTTTTGTTTTCAAAGAAACATTGGAACAAATAACTTTAATTCCAAAATCTTCAATGCTTTTTCTAAGTTCGGAGTCTTTCGGACTAATTACTATGATATCCAAGAATTCTTTGTATAATTTTGCAATACCGAGTGAAGATGCTTCATAACCCAGTTCTTTCAATAAACGGTCAGCAGGACCACTAAATGCTTTTCCACTATCTAGTGGAGATACCGCAATTACTTTTGCTTTGGATTTAATTAATGCATTCTTAATCTCAGGAAGAGCTAACATTGGACCAACACTCGTAATCGGGTTGCTTGGGCCAAGAATAATTGCAGAAGCATTTTTTATTGCATTTATTGCTTCTTCAGCTGCTTTAGCCTTTTCACTTCCTTCGTACTGAACTGCTTTTACAGGTATTTTTTCCCGAAATTTTACAGTATATTCTTGAAATGATAATCGCTCATTTTTTTCACTCAACATTGTTGTTTTTACTGGATCGTCTGTCATCGGAATTATTTTTGCAGTAATCTTTAGCTTAGAACAGATTTCAGTAATTGCTTCAGTCAATGTATGACCACTTGATAATAATCTATTTCTCATTAAGTGAAGGGCTAAATCTTTGTCTCCTAATTGGAACCAAGTGGGTTCCTTCAACACATCTAGCTGCTGTAAAGTATTGAAAGTTTCATTTTTTACTCCCCAAAATTTTTCCAAATCCAGCTGATTTGAAAATAGGTAAATCAGGGTATCAATATCTGGTGAAACCAATAAGCCGAAGAAAATATCATCATCCCCAGTATTTCCAATTATCGTTAACAATTTGTCATCCAGTAATTCTCTAACACCAAGTAAAAGCTTGGGTGTTCCAGTTCCGCCCGACAGTAAAGTTATAGCTACTTGCGATTTCCCTTCCATTTCTATACATCCAAATAATGATAATCTCCATTTATTTTAAATTCATCTTAATAGTTATTAATCCCTTCACAGACAATTGAGAAGTAGTAAATTAATACCACTTCTAATCTGGTGTGTAAAGTAGATGGATGCAAAGGACGACAACGAATTAAAAACAGAGGATACAGCTTCATCTACAGTAATTGAGCTACAACCACAAGAATTGGAACAACCTCCAAAAAAGAAAGAGAATGCAATATTCTCAGCAGTGCGTAATATTTCTAAAGCTGTTTTTTCAAAAGAAGCAATTCATCTAATGCTTTCACATCATCCTTTCTGTGAAGTTTTTGATCCTCATGTCTTCAAAATAGGTAAGCTAAGATTATGTAGAGGGTGTTTCCTAAGCTATCCTCCTCTTTATGCTTTAGTAACGATTTTCATTTTTTGGGAAGCTGCTCGTAATTTCTTCTTATTTGAAGCAGTATCCATTATGGATAATCTTTGGTGGTTTGTTATTGGATTCGGCATCTTGACTTTTAGTGGAAGATGGTTAGGCCGATACTCAATTTTCATTAAAGATATCGCTAAGTTCTCTCGAGGAGCCTGGACTGGTTTCTTAGTGATAGTTATAATCTCTCAACATTGGGGATTCAAAGTAGGAGCTGCTCTAATAATTATTGCTGGAATGGCATACTTGAGTATACATAGAGGAAAAGATATGGAAAAAACATGCGATGAATGTGAATGGCATTCTGATTTTAATTCATGCCCAGGATGGGAAGGAATGGCAGATAGACTATTCCAAGCAATACCTCCTGCAACAAATAGTGTTCCCCCAGAAAATCCAGAAGAAGAAAAACAAGAAATTGAATGAGTGATTTTTTTACGTAGAAAGATCCTCTTTACCAGTTCTTAGAGCCCATTCCAATAATTCCCTTCTCTTCAATTCTGCTGCATAAATTCCTTCTATTTTTAGAAATCTATTTCCACTATCTCCAGAATTTTTCCCAAGTTCTTCACTTTTCCTTCTAATATCCCATAGAGCCTTACGAAGGTCCGTATTGCTCATTCTTTTAGCTCTACGAGTCAATCGTCTCACAAAAAATCTCCCAGAAAAACCTTTGTGAATAGCATTCATTTTGTTATAATCCTTTTCTTCTTAGAAACAGTAATTTTCACCATTTAATTATTTTATTCATGACGAACTCCTGAAAACTACTCCCTAAACATCATTTTAACCTTATCAAAAAATCTTAATAAACTCATAATAATTAATCCCAGTAAGCCTTATATATCATATATAAGCAAATTGCAAATTCGAATTATTTGTCGAATTTTGAATTATTTTTACTGACAAAACTTTTTTAAGGGGCAATGTAAACTAATTAGTTTAGCATCTAAACCTTCATGGTTTAGAGGCCTATGATTCAGAAGGATCATAGAACCAAAATTACAAGGTTGAACCAAATTTTTTGGTGATCACCCGATGAAAGTGAACAAAGTTAAAACAACCCTTCTTGTAGGTGTTATAATGACACTCTTTGTAGCTAGTGCTATGGCTGTCAATCCAACAAAGAC
>JAEOTN010000450.1 GCA_016839865.1 Promethearchaeota archaeon
GAGATTACTCGCTTCGTGTTTGATTTTGATGCAGATTTTAATCTTTCCCCCCAAAAGGTAAGAGATCGAATAGATAGTGTGTGTAAGAAATATCAACCTGTCTTTGAACATCTTCCTCAATATAAATTATTGAATCTCGACTTTAGGCCAGAATTCAAAATGTTTATCTATTGTTTCTCACCTTTCGTTATACTCCATAATTATAATTCATTTATGCATGATCTAGCTCACGCATTGTATGCACCTGAGGAGGAGGTAGTATAAATATGACTTTTGGTGATTTTCTTTCTACTACTTTAGGTACCTGGAGAATCGATTCACTTGATTGGGATATTCCCATTTTGGGACTTCTACTTTATTTAGGCATTCAAGCATTCCTAATTTTTCTCTACTTAATTACTTCAGTGATTATGAAGAATAGAAGTAAAAAATTAAGGAAGTTCTCACCTGATTTATTAAATGGGATCCGATTCATGATCCGTATTGGAATTGTTGTATTATCTGCTTCAGCATTTATTGTATTTCTCATGGTCCCTCCAAATACAATATGGTTAATAGCCGGTGTGCTTACTGCAGCAATCGTTTTCGCTAGTGTGAAAACTATAAATAATTTCATTGCGGGTGTTTGGATTATGATGAGTCATCCTTACGGAGTCGGAGATTACATAATGATTCGGGATGTAGAAGGTATAGTGACCGAAATATCCCTTAATTATACAAAAATATTGCATAAGAGTAACAATATCACATCAATTCCAAACCTAGAATGTTTAAAATCAAACATTGTCAACTTTACAATTGACATTGACTACTATCAACGAAAAATCGATCGATTGACTGATCTAATTTCTCAAGAAGACCCTGATGATAAGATTCACAAAGATATGACTGCCGAACTAGAGGAATTACAGCAGATTAAAGTAGAATATAATAAAATTCAAGATAGGTTAAAAGCTAGCAAAAAAGATAAATCTCTACCGAAACCCTCAAGATTTGTTCGTAAGAATAAAATTATCAGATACACATTCACATTGTCGTTGGATAAAAATCCCAAAAAAAATGCACAACTCTTAGATGATTTATGTAGAAAATATCAGGAAAAATTCAAATTCACTCCAGATTGGAAAATAATTGGTTTACGATACAAAATTGATTATATGTTTGTTATAATAACACCGAATCCGGAAGATATTATAGAATTTTACGATGATTTTGTCTGGGATATATATAAAATGATGAATGAAAAATAGAAATAAAATATATTTTTTTTTTAAATTCGATATCCACAGTTACTGCAAGTAGTTTGCCCCTCATAGATTGTATGCAAGCAATTTGGGCATGATTGTCTAGCTACTTTTGTGGCTTTTTGTTGGGATGCAAAAGTCTGCTCTGATTCATCTAGTGGTTTGTTTCTCATGCGGATGCCCATTACTATAAAACCGAGTGAAGTAGTACCAACCCACACTAAACTAGTGATTGTGGCTAGCAATGGAGCGTTGAATGTAGCAAAAAATGGTACAGGTAAAGTTGCCATAATATCACTGACAATGAAATACGCTCCTGCAGCACCTATTCCGCTTGATATAATTGCAACAACATATCCGAGTATCAATAGGAATGGAATAGCACCAAATTGTATTTTTAGCAGCTTAGTCAATTCATTATCTGTGTTTTTGTAGTAGGAATATAGTTTTGCCCATGTGACAATATAGCTTAAAAATGCAGCTATAGAAATAACGCTATAGATAATTCCCACTCCTGCTGTGTATCGAATATAAATCTCCGGCTCCTCGATATATACTGCTGGGAAAAATGAATAGGCAAGTACAACTAAAATATAGAGGATTGTTATCAAACTCGAAATAAGAAATAGCAGAACAAACCTTGAGAAATCTTTATCACCCGTATCTTTACTTAGCTTCTTCATTCGAAAACTGAGGATAATAGGAATGATATTGCTGATGATAACTAAGCTAAACCAAATGATTTTTGGTTGAAAGAATTCGATATTCTTATGGTAGTAAAAAAATGAATAGGGAGAATAATTATTGAAACTAAAAAAACTCAAAATTCCATTAACTATGAACAACACCCCTAGAGTTGAGATGCGTTTACTAAATTGTTCTGACATATTGGATCATAATGTATGAGTGATTTAAAAATTCTTTTAGGGGCAATTGTGAGCGAACCAAAGCCATTTTAAATCCGTATTAGCGAAAAAGTGAATTTTAAACGAGACATAAATACTTAGGATTTTTTACCCGTTTATTCAATATGCGATTAATGATAATATCAGATCTCCATCTCGGTAATGGTACTAAATCAGATGATTTTGGTTATGGAGAGGAAGGAGCTAAGAGAGAGGAGAAATTACTCGAATTTATCGATGCACAAAATCCTGATCGCGTATATTTAAATGGGGATATCTATGAATTATGGCAAGCACGATGGAAGAAAGTGAAGAAGGCACATCCCAAATTGATAGAAATCTTTGAAAATGACCCAAAATATGTGTATATTGTGGGAAATCACGATTTCAAACTTACAGGACTATATTCCGATGAAATACGCACAAAATCGGGGAAAAGAGCAATTATACTCCACGGATTCCAAGCTGATCCCTGGATGAATAATGCAATCGTTCGTTTCTTTGTATGGTTCATTGGAGCACTGGAACGCTTAATCTCGCCGAATATTGACCTATGGCCACACATGCTTCGTCGACCAGGCAAGAAGTCTAGGCTTAAAGAACGTCAAATAAAATTTGCTGAAAAACTCATCCAAACTTATGATATCGCAATTCTGGGTCATACTCATTTTCATGGGATTGAGAATTATGGCGAGGGTAAGATTTACGCAAATTCTGGAACTTGTCAAAATGGTAAACTTCAAGGTATAATGCTTGACACTGATACCGATGAAGTTAGTATGATAACTATGGTGGAAGAGTAAATTCCTATAGTTTTATTTTACCTAAAAACAGACAATGGAATATGCAACTAGATGAATTTGGCAAGGACTATTTGTTATTGGGACTCCGTACAGGGAAAATTGTGAATGGTTATATTGATGCATATTTTGGACCTATCGATTTGAAGAAAAAGGTTGATGCAGAAAGTCCAACATCCCCAAAAATACTACTCGATTATTGCTTGAAACTACAAAAAAGCCTCGAAAACCAAGATTATCTGCAGATACGGAAGAAATTTTTGAAAAAAATGCTCAAATCTATGGAAACAACTTTGAGAGTTCAAGGAGGGGAAAAAATTCCATTTTTAGATCAAGTCAAACGATTTTATGATATTACACCCAAACTTGTTGATGATGAATACTTTCACAACATGGTAGAAGATGGAAAAGAATTATTCAAAGGACCCAAATCAATGGAAGAGCAATTAACAGAATTAAGAAAACAAAGAATGATTCCAACAGATAAAATCAAGCCATTTTATTCTCATGCTTTTAAGATGCTACAAGCTCGTACAAAGGAAATATATCCACAATTACTATCCAAGGAAGAAGAAATTTCCGTTGAACTTGTTAAAAATCAACCTTGGGGTGCCTATAACTGGTATTTGGGAAATTCAAAATCTCGAATTGATATCAATACGGATCTACCTATTGATTGTTTTTCGATACTAGGTTTAGCAGCTCATGAAGGGTATCCAGGACATCATACGGAGCACA
>JAEOTN010000451.1 GCA_016839865.1 Promethearchaeota archaeon
GCTTTCCAGACTTTTTTGGAGTACGATATTTGGATCTTTTAATCCCATTTTTAAGACTATTTTTTTGGCAGCGATTGTTGCTTTCGGAGAATTTTCCATAGGTAGTGTGAAACTCACTTGAACTTTCCCATCGTTAATTGTATCTCCGTATGGTTTGATTTTTGTTGGATCATATTTATTTCGGTAACCAATCTCTTTCATCTTTTCCAAATGTTTACCCATTACACTCCCTCCTTATTCTTTAGAAAGATATTGATAAAAGGATTGAAATAGGAAACATTCTTCTTCACTACACCCTCTAATCCTTTTCCACCATCTATTGGACGTTTGATTCCTGCAAAAGTTCCTGACTCTAAGGTTTTGAATAATCCTTGCTTTTCTATTTTTGCTAATAACTCGTATGCATTCTTTAATTCTTTTGAAGCTTGTTGATCGATGATCCCACCTTGTTTGAATTGTATTTCTTCCGAAATATCCTTCATGTTATTAAAAATGTATTGAGCAATATCAATTGCGATCGCTCTATCCGACATGAAAGGTGTGTGGATCGCCTCCGTCAACATACCTAATAAGCATATTTTTTGATCTGTCATCTTTGTAATGATATTAAATAATGCATTTTGAACACAACCCATGAATATATCTCCCGTCATGTACCGTGTTGGTGGCATGTATTTTAAGGGAGATTTTGGAAAAACCTCTCTAGATAATTGAGCTTGTGCAAGTTCTAATAAAAATCCATTCTTGACTGTTGGATCCATTTCAAATGCATGACCAATGCCCATTTGTTCTTCAGGGATACCAGCTAATAATGCAAATTGTTCATTCATTAATTGAGATGTTAAAACTGTGTGAGCTTGTTCTACTGCATCCACAGTTTTTATGTAGTTATCTTCTCCAGTGTTGATTATTATCCCCGAAAATCCATTAATCATCCGAGAAAAATGCTGGTCAATAATGGTTCTTTGCATATTGATATCTCTAAACAAAATTCCATACAACGCATCATTTAACATCACATCTAAACGCTCTAATGCTCCCATTGCAGCAATTTCGGGCATGCATAGACCTGAACAATAATTACATAACCTGATATATCTACCCAGATCTTCACCCGCTTCATCCAAAGCTTTTCGCATTAATCGGAAATTTTCTTGCGTTGCATAAGTCCCACCAAATCCTTGAGTTGTCGCACCAAAAGGGACGTAATCCATCAAACTTTGACCCGTGCTACGAATTACAGCAACAATGTCTGCTCCTTTCCGCGCAGCTGAGTCTGCTTGGATTATATCCTCATAAATATTTCCTGTAGCAACAATAACATAAAGTAAGGGACCTTCACTATCCCCAAATTTAGTAAGGTATTCCGTACGAATATTGCGGTTTTCACGTATTTTTTCTGCACTTTCTTCAGCTAGAGGTAAAATTGCATTTTTAATTTCTTCTAGATCGCTCATAGGCGTTTCTTTTAAACTAATCTCTCCTTGAGTAACTTTCTCTGCAATTTCTTGAGGTTTTAATCCTTTTTGATGAATTATATTACCTAAATATATTGCTGCTCCTTTACTTACATCAATATTGTCAACTATAACATTGGGTAATGGAATTCCTTCCTTATTTACTCCATCAATACCTAGTAATCGACAAATTGTTCTCTCAATACTCGTAGTTGTGTATTGATTGATGAATTCATGCAATTTATGTGCAATATTGCGTGCCTTATTACGTGCTTTACTTATTATTGTTCTATCTACATTCAGCTTTAATTGTATTGTATTCAGCCTCCACTTATTACGTCAAATACGGGAATTTCTAATACATCACGTAATCGTAGTAAAAATTCTTTTTGATTGAAACTAATCCCATATGGAGAAATAGGATTGGCTGTAACGGCCATTATATTGATTGGTTGTAATACTTTTAAGGTTCCACCTCGTATTTTGAATCTTTCATATAAATCCGATGAAATAAAAACTTTTGTTCCGTCTTCTGCAATTATACTAAAAGTGGAACAATCCTGGTTATTTATCAATATTTGTTCCATCAATTCAGAACTAACTACTCCCTTAATGAAGATATATTTGGTCTTGGGGGAAATTTTTTTTACGATTTGTTCAGTTGCGTTTAATGCAGTAGATACTTTGAATGGCAGAATCATATAATTTTCTTCAATTATACCTGCTTTAAATGACTTGAAAGATTCCATAATTGATTTATGAGCTTTCGAGTCTGTGAGAGCAGGTGCTGATAATTTTTCTACAACGAATTTTGTTTGATTGATTACTTCATCCATGTCATTTGATAATGCAGCGCCCGTTGCCAAAATCGTCGACTGTGCCATTATAGGTGTAGCAAATGATTTTCTATCAAATGCACCGTCGATAAGAATCAATTCTGCTCCCAATTCCTTTAACTCTTCACATATTGATTGCATATATGTGACCAAGGAGGGTCCACTCAACTCAATATATCCTGAACCTAATGCTTTTACCAAGACGATTTGACCAAGTGCACTAGAAAAATTTGTAATTTGAAGAATTTCTTTTTCAAAAACAGACCGATTCAAGCTTTCTGCAGCAGTTGCTAATAGATTTCCTTCTGAAACAAAGATCTTTGGTTTTGGTTGCTCTGTCAAAATATCGGTTTTTTCTCCATCTCTACCTATAGACGTTAATCCTAAAGTGAATTTGGAGGGAAGATTTTCAATTATATAGTTATATGTCGTAGTTTTTCCTACATTTTTTGCCATTCCAATAAATGAAAACACCTTAAGATGTTCTACAGATTTCAGAAACAAATCGATAAGGCTCATTTTTGTTCATTTATTTAGGATGGTTTTTTCGTTTACGACGTTCCAAATCTTTTGGTTCTAGTGTGATACCATTCCCATGCATCAAACTTGCGACGCCTGTTAATTTCTTTTCATGATCTGGACAATGACATTGAGGTGTGTAATCGGTAGGTTCTGTATATGTACAAATAACTCCCTCATAATTGCGAAGGACAACGCGATGATCTCCATGACTAATTAAGTAGCTTGGCATCACTGGAATTTTACCCCCTCCACCAGGAGCATCCACAACAAAAGTTGGTACACAATAACC
>JAEOTN010000070.1 GCA_016839865.1 Promethearchaeota archaeon
CTCAAAGGAATTGAAAACAAAAACCACGAGATCAGACCCACGAATGTAATTTCCCCATAGAGGACTGAAGTCATCATCTAATACGAAATCCCATAGATCAAAAAACAAGTTTCCTAACTGTGCTTTATGAACCACAGCAAAATCCATGATATCTCGAGTAGGTTCTCCTTTCTTTGATAATCTCTCAGCAATTGTAGTTTTTCCACTACCAAGTGGACCCACAAGAGTGATTTTTGGATGCAATGAATAATGTATCTCTTCAATAAGATAGTCCAATTCACGTTTATTCTCAACATCGGAAACTAAATCAGCCACATTTAAGCCGCTTCCTGATAATGTATTGGATAAAGTTTGGATTTCTTCCTGAACAGTTTTATGAGGGTCTCCAGTATCTACTACGAATATATAAAAGAGGTCTCCTAGTTGTCCAAATACTATCTGATAATTGTTAATTGGTCTGTGAAAAAGTTGATTTTGAGCTGGTTGGATAATAAACTCATTGATTTTCTCCAATACTTGGTCAAATTGCTCTTGATTGTACGCTAAGGCAAATGAACGCCGGTAAATAATTCTTTTTTCCTTGAGTAAAAAAACTTGCCGCAACATTATGTAATTACCGTTCTTCAGTTTGTGTATGTATGTAATATTTTGGGTATTACTGCTTTATATCAATTATCCAAAGAAAAGAGCTATTAATCGTTTATAAGATCTCTTTAAAAATTATCAATTCAAATTTTATCCATGGTCCGTGCAGTTATCGTTGGAAATGGTGCCAGAGAGCATGCGATTGCGAAAGCTCTTGTTCAAAGTGGGGCTACATTAAAAGCTTTCATGAAATCTAATAATCCCGGGATAGCAAAGCTTGCAGAAAATAGGGTGAAACTGTCTTCTTTGACAAATTTCAAGGAATTAGTAGAATTTTCTCAAGATTCCGACTTCGTAGTCGTTGGACCCGAAGCACCTTTAGTAGTTGGAGTAGCCAACGCTCTAAATTCAGCTAAAATTCCATGCATTGGTCCAACTATTGAAGCTGCACAGCTTGAGGGTTCGAAGATCTTCACTCGTGAATTACTACGTAATCACAATATTAAATCAAACATTCTTTTCCAATCATTTGATTCAATGGATGGAGTAGAAGCATATATTGATAAGATTGGATTAGAAAACGTGGTGGTAAAACCTGATGGTTTAACTGGTGGAAAGGGAGTTAAAGTATTTGGTGCTCATTTACACTCTAAGCAAGATGTAATGGATTATTGCAAGGAATTGAACGACTTTGTAATAGAAGAGAAACTAGATGGAGAGGAATTTACTCTTCAAACCTTTGTAGATGGTTCACATGTAATCCCAACTCCACTTGTGCAAGACCATAAGCGCGCTTATGAAGGAGATGAAGGTCCCAACTGCTATTCTTATGATACAGAAATTCTAACTGAAACTGGATGGAAAACTTTCGACCAGGTAAATTTGGACGATAAAGTCATGACTTTCGACCATGAGGAAAGGGTTTTAAAATTTCAAAAACCTGAAAAAATACATTGGATGAAACATAATGGAGAAATGATTCATTTTAAGCATCGGGAGCTGGATTTGTTGGTTACTCCAAACCACAGAATGCTTGTGAAATATAGAAAATCCGAAAAAATTGAGGTGATTGAAGCTGAATTTCTTGAAGGAGAAGGAGAAGTATTTCTGACAGGAAAATGGAAAGGAGAATCACCAAAATATTACACAATTGAAGAGCACGATTACAATTTTAATCGAATCTTGGAGAAAAAAGAAATAAAGTTTGAAGATTGGATCCAATTTATGGCACTCTATCTATCCGAAGGATATGTATTAGATAACGAAAAGGAACATAGAGTATACATTTGTCAAACAAAAAAATCCAAGCATTTTAAAGATTTTAAAAGAATTTTGTCTAAGTTACCATTTAAATTCTCATTTAGTGAAAATGACTCAAAATTTAGAATTAACTCAATTCAATTAACTAAAATATTGAAATCCTTTGGAAAAGCTAAAGATAAATTCATTCCAACATACATAAAAAACGCAAAAAAAGAACATATTATAGATTTTTTGAATACTTTTGTACTTGGTGATGGAAGTTTACATTACGGTAGAATGCGTTTCTATTCTAGTTCAAAGAAAATGATGGATGATATCCAAGAGCTAATTATGAAAATTGGTAAGTCATCTATCATTACAATTGATAAAAGAAAGAAAATGCTCAATCCGATCAATAAAAAATATTATGATTCCAGTCCAGTTTATTCGACCGAAATAAAACCAGAGAGGAAAGTAGGTATTAGAAAAAAAGACATTAAAAAAATTAAATATAATAATTATGTAGGATGCGTAACAGTTCCCACTGGTTTTGTAGTAGTCCGGAGAAACAATAGAATTGCAATTTCTGGTAATACCGGAGGGATGGGTTCTTATTCAATGAATGACCATTTAATGCCATTTATTTCACAAGACGATGTCAATCTTGCACTGTCTGAAATGGAACAATCGATTTTGGCTTTAAAGAAGGAAACTGGTGCAGAATACAAAGGATTTCTCTATGGACAATTTATGAAAACCAGAAAGGGGATCAAGCTTGTTGAATATAATGTACGATTTGGGGACCCAGAAGCTATGAATGTCCTAGGAATTATGGAATCTAACATGGTGGATTTATGCTTTAAAATCATGGAAGGCACTCTAACAAACGATCTCATATTCAAACCTGTAGCCACTGTTTGCAAGTATCTTGTTCCAGATGGATATCCTGTGAATCCTGCAAAAAACCAACCAATATCAGTTAATGAAAGTGCTTTAGATGCGTTAGGAATCCAATATTATTATGCATCTGTAGATAAACGAGAAGATGGAGTATTCACTACTGGATCACGAACAATGGGATTGTTAGGTACTGGAAGCTCCTTGGAAGAAGCTGAAAAATTAGCTGAAAAAGCAACTCAACATGTAACGGGACAATTATTCCATAGAAAAGATATTGGAACTACAGCTTTGCTGCAAAAAAGAATAGATCACATGGACACTATTTTGGGGTAATGTAGCTTAATCGAAGGGAAAATCTCCAACATATTCTCCTTTCTTCTTCTCTTTTACTTTTCCATAAGTCTTTTTGTAATACTTCTGTCCACGTAAAAGGAAAATTATATTTCGAATATCTGGAATTGCTAATAATGCCCATACTCCCAATCCAGCACAGAGTAATATTATCCACCATATATTGCTTGCTATCCGAAATATGAAATATAGCACTGTTAGGAAATTAATTACAAATGAGAATCCTAATAAACCAATCCTTTTACGAGTTTTTGATAAAAATGTATCATCTTCTAAGCTGGAAAAACATGTACAGCACACGGTAGGAATATTAACGTTGAATTTATTCTTATTATATAAGCTATACATGATAGTCATGGGACGATCAATCGAACCACCACAAAGATTGCAATGGAATGTATAAGATAATCGGTCATGTTCTATCTTATCAATTTCGGATTTTGGAAAATAACACACATCGTCTTGATAGTGTTTGCATGTTTTACAAGAAAGAATGTGCTCAAGTTGTTGCGTTTCAAAAAATGTCGAAATATCAGATAAAGAAGATAGAGCACGAATCCTTTCAATTTGGCTGTGGGATTCACAGATCACACGTTTTGAGTCATCTATGGAGAACACGGGTTTTATTATCCGAGGTTTCTTCGGATTATTTGAAGTTTGAGAATCGTTTGTGTTCATGAATTTTACCAAAAAGTGTCCTAACTATAATATATTTTCTGGTAAATTTGGAGTTATCGGTTTTAGGAAATAGAATTAAAAGGGATTTAGATTATTGCTTCACCATGAATGAGGATCACTTATGCCGGGAATGTTTTACCCCACTAACTTATAAAAATCATGAATATGTGTGTCCAGAATGTGGATGGGTAGAAGCATGCGAAATTGAAGATAATTGTATGGGATCCAGTTTACCAGGTCAACCAACCAAGATAAATGGGAATGTTAAATTCTTCCTTACCAGATGTAGCTCATGTGGTCAACATAACTCCGTTGATATGACTATGCTCCAAGAAAACAAAAACTACGAGAAGAAATGTGAGAAATGTGGTGCTATAATTAGTGCAATGCATGGAAGGGGTAAAATCCTATTAGATAACGGTACATTTCTTGATGGAACAATGGATAAATATATAAAAGAGAGTTAAATTTCACGGTCTAAACCATTTGAAGCCATAATACGTCCTGTTTAGTGCATTGGCAATGATATATCTCTTCTTCACAGAATTTGCTAATCGTCCTGCTCGTACTATGTCAATCGCTGTCAGGTTCGCATGTTTAGGTAGAACTTGAATCAGGTATGGACTGTGATCTAAACCAGGACCCTTCTTATATAACGCAAAATCGGCTCCAAACTTTAGACCTGGTCGAACAATATAACCTTTGTCCCTCAGATCTTCATAAATCTCATATTTTGATTGGAAATTTTCATAGGATTTTTCTGCGATCTCGAGGAGTTCGTCTGCTAGGATCAATTTTTCTCGGTTTGAATCATGGATCTCAATCTTTCCTTTCTTCAGTAAAAAATATCCTTCTAGTAAGGATAATTCGAGAGGTTTATCATAGTAAACATCCGGTTTTGGTTTTCGCACACCGATTGGTTTCCCGAAATATCTTCCTCCAGTATAAAGAAAAGTAGCAAATTCGTGATCAAAGACAATAATCGAAGACTCGACCAGTTTGCACTGTATTTTGGTTTCGGGCATACCTAAGCCTTCTTATGAATCATGGGGTATTAATTTTTCTTTATAATATAGCAAAAAATCTCGTTCAATTCATCTATACTTTTTTGATAAGTTACAGGAAGTTTATCCAAGTATTCTTTAGGATCCACTGCTGGAGGATGGTGGTGTGCATGACGCTTAATTTGCTCAATTCTAATATCTGTATAATCAAATAATATAATTTTCCCATCTTTCTTTAAAATTCTCAAAAATTCTTTCATTCCTCTCATTTTATCAGGAATATGATGGAAACTACCTAATAGAAAAATAGCATCAATGCTTTCTTTGGGAAATTCCATTTTTTGGGCGTCAAATTGTTGATATTGGATTTTCTCACTTACTCCAGCTTTTTCAGCATATTTTTCCCAGTCAGACCATTTTTCAGGTTCACCTGTAATAACAGAATATCCATGAAGAGCCAAGTAAATGGACATTTTACCCCATCCAGTTCCAATATCTAAAGTTTTTGATTCAACGGGTAAGTTCAGAGACATTATGACATTTGATAAAAATTCTTTATCTTTGATAAATCGAGATTCCATTTGATCCAAAATTGAGAGATCCATAGATAATAGTTATAAAAATTCACAAAAAATCTAGTCATTATCTAAAAAAGAAAAATCCTTTGAATTGCATTTATCTACTAATCTTTGGATTTGGATAAAGTATTTTCTATATATCCATTTCCTCTGGGCAAGTTGAAAACTCCTTTCTTTACCATAGGAGCATGAAATTCTCCTTTAGCCCATGGAGCGGGAAATCTTTGAAAAATGGAACAAGCTACTAATGCAAGAATATAGATCAAGATAAATAGAAAGTAATTATGCCAGATTTGCAAGAATCCTAAAGATATCGCTAAATTTGGGATATGACAAACCAACGTCTTAATTTTGATTGATCGAGGAGTATCGTGTTCTGGACTAATGTAGATATCCCAGAAATAATCTTGAACAAAATATTGCCATATTCCCATACAAGTGTAGCTCAATAAGTATATCACCAATCCAGGTGCATTGATTAAACTCCAAAGATTGTAAATAGAAAGGAGAATCCCACCTGTACTGTAACCCCATAAGACTCCAAATATTATCTCAGAGCCCAGATGCAGTTTACGGTTAAAAGTGAGTGTCATTCGTGACCATAATAACCAATATGCCAATAATACATAAAGCAAACATATTACAGCGTAAATAATCCAAGAAGGATTTGATAACTGGGAAAGAGTAACTATGGGTTGTGAGATTATTATTCTGAGTGAACCTGAAGCAGCAAAGACAATATTGCATATTGAAAAGTAAATTAAAGCTCGTATCCATGCTGCACCAGGTTTCCATGTACGATAGGATAGCCCTTTATAATTTTTGAAATGAAAATAAATCATTAGTAATCCGAAAACTGAAAATATGCTTATGTAAATAATTTCCATCAATGTGATTGCAATCCATTCCTACGTCTCTAGTTTGATATAATTTTGGTTAATTATTTATCTTAACGTAATTCTCGCTAAGCAAAAAGGGATAGAAAAAATGAAAAAAGAAGTAATTAATTATCTAGTTTTGTAATAGTCTTCCAAAATTGCGAGATGCTCCATTAAGACCATTTCATTTTTGACTTTATCGTTGTAATCTTGTCGGATCGTGTTAATGATGTATTCAGGGAATATCTTTTTTATACAAATATCTGATTTCAATGCATAGTACTCATTCCCTGCAGGATCTTGCATTACGGATAGGAAATTACCGTCCCATAACCGTTTCAGAACCATTTCGAGATCTTCAACACCTTTTTTCTGAAGTTTTTCCAAGTCATCTCTGGTAACTACTGCCTGTCGCATGAGTTTGATGGCTTCATATACTTGAGGATCCAATAAAGTTTCTACCATTATTAGATTATCCTCTTCATTCGGTGTATAAGAAGCGAAATAGGTTCTGCATTCGGTGATATAATCATCGTTTAACTCAACAGGCAATCCTCGAGGTATGGGATTTTTCACAATATTTACTGCCGGTTGACGATAAATCAGTATATCCCCGCTAAGAAAGAGTGTTTCTACAGCTAACTGTTTAACTGAAATCTGCTTTACAATCCCTATTTTCACAAAACTTGAGACTACGCTTTCCAAATCGACGAATCCAGTTTTATATAAGTCTTTCAACCAAACTGCAACTTCAGATCGTGCTACTGAGCCTTCCTCGCGAAGCCTTTGAATAACTGCTCGTTTCGTTTCATCAAAATACAACATCATTAGACGCTGTTCTTCATCTAATTTGGGGTAAATTGATACACGTTGGAATAACGAGGGTAAAATTTGACGATAGGCTTCACCTTCCATGTTTTGCACGATGATGCGACATATATCCGCAAGCCCATCTTCAAATGTATCTGGATCTTCATCAACCGTCAACACGAGGATTACATAAAGACTATGGTCAGGTCCACTGAAATAGCTTGCAATTGTTGATGCACCAGCCATAAGTGATATCATTCCGGCTTCTTGGTTGTATTCATGCGTACTGTATACTTGCATTAATGTTTTATCAGTCACTAATAGTTCTTCAGGATACTTAGCTAGTGTTTCTGCTCCTATCCGTTCATCCCATCTCATTAAAACTAAACCAATAGGCATTATTCAAGACCTCCTCCTTGTTCTTCTAGCTCTGAATATGAGCTAGGTTCTTTTGATTTCCCTTTCCCTTTCCCAGGTTTTTTCCCTTTAAGAGATAAACCAAGCGAAGAATAAGCACCTTCAGCATCATCAGCAAGAACTTCATCTAAGGAACGTGTAATCTTAGATTGGCTAAACCGGGATTTCTTTTTAATGGATTTCCTTGTAACATTAATTTGCTTGATCACCAACGGGATACGAGCGTACTGAATACCCTTCGTAATTCCAAAAACACCCAATGCAATAACTGCAACTCCTCCTCCAATTATCCAGTAAATCAATGGAACATTGAATGGTCCTAAGGGAGGACGAATTTGAATAGTTAATGGAATCGGATCAATTGTATAGTTTTGGTTAACATTAACATTGATTTCTGCTTCAAATATCACATCTCGTGCTAATGTATTGTAGGCTTCTGTATCTACCTCATGATAATAAACACCCGTATTACCAACTTCATCCATCGTAAGAGTTTGTCCATCATAAGTGATTGTGACGGTTGCGCCTGAAATTACTGTGCTATACACCGGATCATTTAGTTGTATGGTAATATTGATTACATCACCTTTTGGTGCAGTAAACACATCTCCCGTGATATCGGTTTCCAACTCAATTTGTATTTTTTCTACAGTAAGAGTGATCGCAGATTGTCGCTCAATGTAATTATCTGCCCCGATGTGTATTACAAAGCTATATACACCCACATCCAGAATAGATGTATCAAAACCTACAAGTTCATATACTCCAGCCGTTGCTGTTTCAATTAAGCTACCATATCGTATATCAGATGCGTTTGCATTGTTCTGCAATTCCCAGTCCAATGTATCTGCACCAGAGATTCCAACTCCGGATGTTGTATAAGCGAAGGTATAGGTATGTGAGGTGGTTACATTGATATAAAACGCATCTTGTAAGAATATTGTTCCGTTCAACTCTGTTTGAATGTCTCTAATTTTTAATGAAAATTCAGCAGTAGGAGTCGAATAATCATCTTTCTCACCTTGTAAGTTCAAAATATAAGTGCCGGTACTTCCAAATACTGTTGAACTGATATTCAAATCATAATAGTTTCCATTAGGTGTCAAGCTTCCGAAAATTGAGGGATTATTGGCAACTGTATAGGTAACTGCACCATCAGTTATTAGTTGGTTGTTATATGTGTCGTTTAATTGCACACTCAGTGTAACATATTCTTGCCAATCCACATCCTTGCTACTTTCCGTTGCGAGAATTTCTAAGGGAACTGGTTGTAACGTGAGTAGAGTTGTGTTTAGAATAGGTGTATATCCAGGTCGGGTTGCTGATACATAAATATTTAGGGCTGTGTCGGCAGGTAATCCGAGGGATTGTGAATCAATATTAACTGTATAATAACCTGCTGGGCCATTGGGACTTAATCCAATATCATCTGCATAACCAGGAATAGTATATGTAACAGAAGCTCCTGATATAGGATAACTTGAACCATCATACTCATAGAAATAATAGACGTCAATATCAAAGTCATCACCCCATGTATAAGAATCAAGAGTTAGTCCTGATTCCATTAGCAAAGATGTAGAGAATGGTTGAACACTAACATTAACCAAAAGATTCGTATAGCTTTCTAAAGGTGTAGTGTAATTGTCCTCGAAAATAGATGCTACCTTAATTTGACGCAATGTACCCAAGAATGTAACTTCAAATGTGTAATTGTTTACAGCAGTTGATTGATTAAGCCAATAGAAGGATGCAAGTCCAAACTCATCTGAATATATATCGCCAATTAAGTCCAATGTCCCAGAACTATTGTAGTACATCGTTACACTTGCTCCTATTATAGGTTCAGGACTGCTTCCAGAGCTCTGCAAGTTCAAATCAAGTCGTGTTAGTCCTAGATCATTAATAACTATTGAACGAGATGAGTCCAAAGGAGTGATATCCACAGTTTTTAGCTCGATTGGGGATTTTCCGAAATCCTCGTAGGTAACATTGATTGTATAGTCGGATTCTTTCAATCGATCAAAGAAAATTTCTCCATTTACATCCGTCAGCAAACTTTGTGGTCCTGGGTTATCCCAAGTACCTGGATCTGACGCATTTGTCAATGTGATATTTATTCCAGGAGCGTTTTGCCCATCATGATCTAAACAAGTGATATCTAAATTGAAAAATAGATTCTCAGGTGTTCCAGTAGTAACAGTAAGAGGATTCATCAATCCATTATATAGCCCATCCACATAAGATAATGCCCCAATATAATCATCAATAGAACCGATATCATCATCTAGGAACTCCCAAAATGTCATAGTTATTGTGTAATCGGGAGGATGCGGACCTTCATTGTTATCTAGATTCGTTTCATTCCCAGGTACAATATTTACCAAACTAGGACTCCCTGGAATATGGAAATTCGTCCAATTCATTTCATCCAATGTAATGTAATCGCTACCATTTTCCAATCCAGTTAGAAATAAGCCTATTGTTGTCAATCGATTACCCCCGTCAAAATCCCGAATCATGGTATAATTTTGGGAGGTGATTTGATTTGTCAATCCGAAGGTTCGTTGGTTATCATAGAGAAGTTCGTCAAAATTGGTTGCTGTATAATACGTATTTATTGCTGAAAATGACGAATTGTCTGGACTGGTATGGTATAAGTCCCAGAAGAAGGTTCGTTCACATTTCCACATATTTAAATTCTCATAAAAAGTCACAACATCAGTAACTTCCAAATCCTGACTTTCCGACCAAGTTAACTCATATTGTGCATATACAGGACCAGATTCAACTTGTAAAATATTATCAATATCAGTTTGGGGTGTTGTAGATATAGTCAAGTTCGTTATAGCATTGGTGGTATCTGTAAGGGGACGTAACACATTGTCAGTAGAAAATCTTAAAGTAAAAGCCCAAGATCCCCCACGTTCTTCACAAAATACGATAAATGAATGCCATCCTTGAGTCATGGTAAATGGCCCACTAGCCCATCGGTCATTGCTACCAAGACCTTGTAAAGTATGATGATACATAAGATATGGATATTGGTGGTCCATGATCACCCCGAGTCCGTCATCCGCTGCACCTTTTAAGTAAATATTAGATAAATCACTAGGCGCATACACGTATACCATAGCGTATGCAGTTCTGTCATCACCACCGTATATTGAATTAAAATCAATTATGTAGTCAGTATCACTGTGTAATTGCCATTGTCGGGAAGGATCTAATCCATAACTAGCATTACCCCCAGTAGCATAATCTCCTTCTACATA
>JAEOTN010000452.1 GCA_016839865.1 Promethearchaeota archaeon
CATACATTTCGCTTATTTGGTAGAAAGTGGTGTATTGGATGTTATATTGGGTACCCTTCGGGAATTCTTATGTTGCTTATCGGATACCTAACGGGTTTGTTTGATTTGATGCAAACCCGCACACTTTGGATAATTGGTGCAAGCTTAATGAGTACCTACATCCTTAGCATCCTCGGATTGACAAAAATTCGGTGGATTAAGATTACGTCAAAAATTCCGATGGGAGTCGGAGGGGCATTCCTGATTGCTGCAATATTTAGCTATGATGTAAAATTTTGGATAAGTTTTCTGCTTTCTTTCATTTTAATCCAACTGTTTATAACGATTATTAATGTAAAGAGAGGATTTGATATGAAGAAGACTTGTGGGGAGTGTGAGTATGAATCTGACCGAAACAATTGCCCTGGACTACATCCAGTATATGAGAAATTAAACAAAATAAAAAAAAGAAATTAGAATGGTAAAACAAATAGTCCTGTTAATGAAAGTAACAATGCAATACCTATTGAGATTGCCCATGGGACAATTATTGAAATCAACCATGCTAAAATTGCATTTCCATATCCAGTATTATGTCTTTTGCTGATAACATACCAAGCAATGAAACATCCAATACAAGGTATCAAACTTACTAAGGCGTTAAGAAGTACCGTTACAAATACCTTACCAAATTCCCTATTGGAACCTTTTACGGCTTTAATCCCAATTCTTAGAAATAGCACTTGAAGAACGATTGAGAGTATGATCAGACCGATAAAAATAAATATTACAACAATCCCTAAGCCGGCAAGCCAGGCCATCAATGTGTTAACTATATCCATAATTTTTACCTCTACATTTTATAGGTAAGATTCTTACCTTGCAGTAAAATTCTCGTTTAACTATTTAAAGATTTATTCATTTGTCGGTTAAGATAGAAGTAGAAAGAGTGTATTAGATTACTCTTGGCATGATTTTTCGATATAGTAGTTTAATAATTCAGAGATTTCGAAAGTGTTCAGCGAAGCGAGAAGATCTCCAAGAGTATGAAGTCTTTTCATCTTATCTTCATGACTATCTGCCGGGATCTTCATAATCTCATCAATTTCCTCAATATAATCATCCATGTTGAGAAACAATATCTCAATCTTATCCACACCCTTAATTTCTGCAATTGTTGATCCTAACTGGGCTTCTATTTCATGTAAGAGATGATCACGATAATCTATACCTTTCGGCATGTTATAACGCATCTGAATGAAGTCTAATTCTTTAATTGCCTTTCTAATACTCTCATTCCAATCATTGGTTTCAGAATAAAACGGTACAAGTATGTTGGAAACGATTTTTCGAAATAATTCATCGGGATTATTTGGGTCAAATTGCACTTTTGTTGTAAAATCGGATAGAATAATCTCCAGCATAATGACTAATTTTATTTTGGGAGGTTTATATTTTTTGTTTGGAATACAACATGGTAAATGTGGAAAAGATTCGAGTCTCAATTGGATCGGCAGTAAAGTTAGGATTGAAACAGCTTAAAGTAGATGTCTTGCCCACAAATTGTCATTTATTAACTTATCACCCCGATGGTTGTCTCGGAAATTGTGGTTTTTGTCCACAATCTCAATACACTCATGACATCTTGACTGGTTCTGATGAAGATCAAGATTATTTATCTAGGGTAATATGGCCTGCATTTGAATTAAACAACGTTTTAAATCTATTCAAAGAAAAATTTCCCTTATATTCTACCTCCAAAGACGGATTCCAGCGAATTTGCATCCAGAGCTTATATTATGAAGGCTTTGAAACCGAAATCGATACAATATTAAAAAAACTTAGAGAAACCACTGAAATCCCGATTTCAATTGCCATTCCTCCTGTTAAGCAAGAAAAAATATTAGAATATAAGGATCTTGGAGTGGATCGTATCTGTTTTGCACTAGATACAGCCACTCCTGACATTTTTAATAAGGTTAAGGGATCTGATTGTGATGGTCCTTACTCTTGGGATGAGCATGTTCTGTTATTGAAAAAATCTGTTGAGATTTTTGGTAGAGGGTTTGTTAGCACCCATTTAATTATTGGTTTGGGAGAAAATGAGCAAGAAATCATGTATTTTATACAGAATATGAAAGTTCTAGGAATAAGAACAGGATTATTTGCGTTTTTCCCTATTCAAAAAACTCGTTTGGAATCACACACTCGTCCAAATTTGATTTCGTTTAGGAAGGCTCAACTGGGAAAATATTTGATCGATACAAAACGATGGAAAAATACCGATTTCGGATTCAATAAAGGAGGGCAATTACTAAAATTTCCAATAAACACAGCGGAATTGCATCGTATAATATCCTTGAGTACGCCCTTTGAAACTTCTGGATGTCCAGGATGCAATCGACCTTATTATACCTCGACTCCAAGGGAGGAGCAATATAATTATCCAAGAAAACTTACATCAAATGAACAAAAAGTAGTTTTTCAAGAACTGGAGGAGTTTTGCAGGAGAACTGATCAATGAAGCAAACATGGCGAGTTTTACCATTTACGACATCAAAAGGATTGATAAATATGTCTATTGATGAAGCTATCTTGCAAGCTCGAATTGAAGACTCCGTTCCTAATACTATTCGATTTTATCGATGGAATCCCTCATGTGCTTCCATAGGAAGAAATCAAAGCTTACAAATGGAAATCGATATTGAAGCTGCTGCTGCAAATAATGTTGATGTTGTAAGAAGAATAAGTGGAGGAGGGGCAGTTTTCCATGATTATCAATCAGAAATTACCTACGCAGTTGTAGCTTCAGAGGATGATTTACGTGTAATTTATAAAAAAATAGCTCCGAACAGCTTCTTCGGTGTAACGGAGTCCTATGCTGTTATTACTCAAGCTTTAATTAATGGATTGAATCGTTTAGGTTTTTGCATTGATTCTGGAATAATTCATTGCCCTGCACTATTTCTGGAAGATAAAAAGATCTCTGGAAATGCTCAAGTACGAAAAGGTGGAATAATCCTACAACATGGAACTCTGTTAATGCATGTTAACCCAGAATTCATGTACACGATACTTAAAGCCCCTGAGGGAGTAAGTAAAGGAAAAATGGTTAGATCCGTGAAATCTAAGGTTACTGGATTATATGATAACAATGAAATAACATTCCTATCTGATGATCAATTCCAAACTGTAATGATTAAAGGATTCGAGGAGATATTTGATATTTCTTGTGAACCAGGAAAGTTTACACCACATGAACAAGATTTGATCCAATCACTGAAGAATTCACGTTACTCAGATGAGAAATGGTTGAAAAAAATTCCTTAATGGTGAATATTATGGAAATTGATAAAGATTACGTATGGAATTACTTGCAAGAGAATAAAGTAAAACCGCCAGATGAACTTATACCTATTACTAGCTATCCAAAGTATCTGCGTGTGATATATGATCGTCTTGTAAAAGATATTATGCAGCGTAATTTCCAAGGAAAAGTTAGTACATTCATTCCGGGAAGGCGATTCGTTTCTCTCAGTGTTACTGGTTCAGCTTGTGAACTGAATTGTGAACATTGTCATACTTATTATCTCTCTCACATGCAAGATGTCTCTTCCGATAAGAAATTAAGAGATGTACTTGACGCGTTAATTGATCAAGGAGCACTAGGGTGCTTGATTTCTGGTGGATGCGATTCAAGCGGAAAGGTTCCCTTACTAAAATTCTATAAAACTCTTAAGGAATATCAAGAAAACTCCTCATTGATCTTCAACTTTCACGTAGGCTTGATTAATGAGGAGGAAATTCAAAAAATTGCTACAATTCAACCTGATATTGTATCATTTGATTTAACTCTTGATGATGCAATAATTCGAGATGTATATCATCTACAACGACAAGTAGAAGACTATATCACTACATACAAGAAATTGATAGAACATGGAGTTCGTACAATCCCCCATATTTGTACTGGATTGAATTTTGGGAATGTAAAAAAAGAATTTTTGGCTTTACAAGAAATAGCAAAATATCCCGTAGATTTAATTGTCTTCTTAGTGTTAATTCCTCCCCCTGAACATGCTGATTTTCATAAAGTGAATCCATTGGATATCAGAAATCTATTCACTACTGCACGTCTTCTCTTTCCACAGACTGAGTTGTCATTAGGATGTATGCGACCTCGAGATCAGTTCCGTCAAAGAATTGAAGAATATGCATTTCGTGCAGGATTCAACCGATTTGAGATTCCTTCAAAAAATACACTCAAATTGATGAAAGAATCTGGAATGACCGTGCAAAATTACAATGTATGTTGCGCTGTCTCTAATGATCAGTTACGCAAACTCTCTAAGCCATAAATTTATCCAATGAACCTTGAAGACTAGTTTTAATTACGAAACTCACATTCCCATCTGCATCCTGTTCTATATCTGCAATCGTATCATAATCGAAGGGAATTACATTCTCAAAACTCCGTTTGAGTAGTTCCTTGTATTTTTCCTTGTCATACATCTTGTTATTGCGTTCAAATTCGGAGCGTAATACAACTCGTTTTTCTGGTTTCTTAGCGGTCGTATTTCGCAAGATGTAATTCACTTTCTGACCGGGCTCTATTTGGACTCCCATCCGTTTAAGCTGTCTAGCAGCAACAGCTTGGTAAGAATTTACTTTGTACTCTTCAGGACGCTTTGAAATGCGATTTACAATTGTAAGTTCATCGGGACTAACATCTCCAGAATCGATACGTGCACAATATTCCTTGTATTTCTGTTTCGCTATGGATAGAAAATCCATGAATTCACAGATGCTTCCTGCTGAGGATAAGGTATCAATAATCTCTTGCTGGAATTCCTTTACGATCTTTGGGGCGTCTCTTCGCCGGATTTCAATACCTCGCACTTTCACTTTTCCATCATAGGTTACTCCCCAGTAATGATTGAGAACAGGAACGTCAGGATGGATGCGTGAGGGTAGAAACACGATGAACTTGTAGGTAGCTTCATGCACGATAGGAATACGGATCTTGTCCTGGATGCGATCGATCACTTCCTTTGTCTTGGTATTAAGGCTGTCCAGTTCTTGTTCTAAGTAAGTTGGCTCTGGTTTCTTCCAAAATTGTTTCACATTGACTAATTTGGGTTTGCGATTATCATCACGGTCTGGAACAATTGCAGCCAGATGGTCTTCATGTTGAATCCACATTGAATCGACGATGCCATGGAGGATGGAAAACCCTTTGGATTCCGCTAGCTCTTGTGCAAGTAAAAGTAAATCGCGAGAATACGCACAAACAGATTGATGGCCCTCAACCTTACCAAAACGCGCATTTTTAAATCCCAAATAACCGAAAGAACATACTAATGGCCATTTAAGTGCGTCGCTCATCTTCTTATAGATCTTGGCTTCGTTTTTTGGGAGAGTGCGAGATAGAGTTTTGTAAGCTTTCCGTTTCCTTAAGGGTAAATCTAAGGCGTCAGAGACTATTCCACGTTGTTTCTTGCATGTGTAGAACGGAAGACCCGGCACTTTATTTCCATCTTCCTTGCAGCATTCGCAATTAAAAGTTTCAGGACTGATGTTATAATTCGACATAATTTGCGGGTACATGCTTGTGAAATCTATTTCTACTACTTGTTCATACACTCCTATCTTAGGTTCGAAGATGTGTCCTCCTCGGTCTGCATAAAGCAATGTTTGAACCGTTTGAAATCCTTCTGCATTCTTTTTCTCGGGTGGTATAAGGTATCCTTTCTGACCTGCTATATAAAACTGAATGGATTGTAAGGCTCCTCCAATAGTCACTCTCGTCAATCTTTGGAGTGGTACGCGTGATACTCGCGCCATTTCTATAATTCCTTGTATATTTCCATCCGTATAACTCGAGAAATGCAGAGACCCATAGATGTTTTTATCGATGCAAATTCGTCCTCTAAGGTAAAACTGATGCTTGGATCGATGCATTATCTGTCCATAGGAAAAATAATGATTATCTCCAGTTGTAGTGAACATATTTCGCTTCAAAGATGACAGATCCCGCGATAGAATCAGATCATTCGAACACTTGCTGGCAGAAGCTCGTGCTACAAGATATGGAAAGAAATACTCGTCTCCACCTTGTGTTAATATGATGTCAGGGTCTAAGTATTGAATCTCTTTGCTCAGAGCTCGTATAGTGGCGGCTTCGCTTGCCTTCTCTACATCAATTACTAAGATAGCTCTTCCCTCTGAATCTTTTGCCCAATTCAGCTCATCAGGGGGGTATTTTCCAGCCATAGCTTCGATATCAAATCCATCCACTAATGCAATTTGTATTGAGATAAGCGCTTCATTCAGCATGGGGCGTCGATTTCGCTTTCGGAACTCGCTTCCCTGATTATCATTCAACCCAAATTTTCCCAGATCAATATTGACCATGCGTAAAGGTCGAGGAAATTCATACATCACATTTGTATTCTTATCATGCAAGGTGATTTTCCGAATTAACCCCAGAAATGGATTGGAACGAGCAGTGCGGACAGGTTTCTTTGGTTTCCAGTGTTCATTAATATCAAACTCACACAAGGCGGTTGGGAATAAGTCATTCTCATAGAAATAGGTCTGTGAAATTGGAACATCGATGTTGTAGAGCTTGAAGTGCTCCATTTCATCAACGTCTCGAATAATTTTCTTAAAATTTCGGGGGCTATCTGACCATACTCGAAACACATCAGTCTCTTTAGGATCCGAAACTGAAACAAACCGCTTACATAGCTCGACTTCCTTAACGTGGGGATGTTGAAGTAGTAGGAAGTGGGCTCGTTCCATATCAAAATGGCGTTTAGGGAGGGCATAAAATGAAGAGATATATTTGTGGAATGCGAATACGGTCTGGCCACCTCTTTTTTTTATCCAGATTTTCAGATAATCCCCACTCACATCAGCTCCAAGTAGCCATCCCATGAATTTCATACTGCTCTCCTAATGTACTTCTATTTTTTCTTCCAGCTTTTTGATATATTCTCGCAATCTGTTTATCTCATTGTGGTGTTCTACAAGCATAGCCATGAACATGTATTGGGTCAATTCTGGTCTTGCTGCCAAAGAACCTGCATCGGCATGATTGCGGGTGTAACTGATCATTTCATCGAATGTTCGGCGGTCATCTGGGTTCAATCCCCTGCGAAATTCTTCCCAGGATTGGATTTCCATTTCTAGAGCTGGTCTGAATGGCGGTACTGTTCTTCCCATTGTTGGTTTCCTTCTTTTGGTTTGTTTACTTCAAGTAATAATCTAGACTCATGTTCGAGCTTTTACTATTCTGCCCTTTACGATTAGTTTTGTTCCGCTTTTCTTTCAAACGTAGCCTATGAACCTCTCGGGATATTTCCGTCTGCAAGTGCGTTTGCATCATGCTTTTCCATTTATCTTTTGGATCTTTTGGTTTGGATTTCCCATTTGCTGGAGCAGTTTCATTGTCTAAGTACCATTTCGAGTAGCGTTCTTGTACTTGATCACTAATTCGATTCCATTTTGTAACCTTTTTCGGTCCAATGAATGGATGTTGTGCGAGAAAGAAGTCTGTACGCCTTTCTTGTTCGAAGATTTCAACAATTACACACCCGAAATGGGAGAGGATTTTTCCTCCAAATCCTTTATGAATGGAATTTGGAGATCGGGGTACCGTGATAACTACTGTGGGATTGCTTTGTTTGATAGCAGTTTTGATACCCTGAATTGCGCCTTTCAACTCATCAAAGGATCGCTGGTTTAGGGTGCCCTCTTTTCCTTTTCGGTTATTTATTGGTTCGAACATACTGGTTAACCCTGAAATCAGAACTAAGCGGACATCGTTCATCTGTACTAGTTTTTCCTCAATTAACTCAACCATTTGTGTCCACTGAAACGCTCTGGCGATGTATATGTTCTGAAGAATGTGTTGCGGACTCAGATTTTTGGACAATGCGAGTTGCGATAAGAAATACGGGGAGAATCGATTGTTTGCATCAATATATACCACTTTCCCAGTCATTCGTTGTTCTGGTAGGAAAGACATCACTGCAGTGCGCATTAAGATATCTGTGTTAGTTTTCCGATTCCCAATAAAAAGATGTATCAACCCGCTTCGTAACCCACCATCCAACAAGGTATCTATATATTTGTTACCACTTTTTAAGGGGGGATATTTGTTCAATTCTGAGTGATACTCCTCTGCAGTCATGATTTGAGTCATTAATATAATATACTAAATTTCTGATCCAGTATAAAAAAACAGAGTGCATAGTCTTGCAGTACATTTGAACGCTTGAGAATGGGATCACGTAGTGCCGGAATGGGTTTACCAGTTTTCTCGAAAGAACAAAG
>JAEOTN010000453.1 GCA_016839865.1 Promethearchaeota archaeon
GGATCATCAATAAAATATGTCATATACATGAAAACCGAGATCAGCTGCATAGTGTGTCACACAAAAATCATTGTTATTCCAGATGACAACAAGGTGAATGCGAATTATGTTGTCTGTGAAAATGACCACCATATTCATATTGAACCTTGTTTGAAAATGTGGTTGATGAGCTCAGAATCCTGTCCTGTTTGCAATGCTAAATATGTCGGTCAAATACTGGAGAAATATTCAAAAAAAACTCAAATAGAGCAAATATTGCCCGTTGAGGAACCTCATAATGAAGAAGAAATTGAAGAATGCGTTATAATAATTGACAAATTAAATCGTGCAAAAAAACTTATGTTGGAACAGAAATATGCTGCGAGTTTGAATTTATTGTTTGATATCTTGGACCACGATGATCCTAATAATCCGGATGCCAAATTCTTACTAGGTAAAGCCTATTTCCTTAGTGGAAGAACCGATTTATCGATCAATACTTTGATGCGCTTAGTGAAAAAACATTATAGCTATCCATTAGCCTTTTATTATTTAGGTAAGAATTTTGAAAGCATTGGTTTGAAAGATAAAGCCTTATGGGCGTATGAGCGTTCACGTGAAAATTTGAAACAAATTATTGAGAGTCCCAATCAAGACGCTTTGCACAAATCTAAACTCTTCAATGTATTAGAAGAAGTAGTTCATATCATTAAAGAATTCAGTACAAAGTAAGTCTTGTATTTCATTTGATCAGGTGTATCGGGTAGTCAAAATGTCTACATAACGCCTGTACTATCATCCGTTCTCTCCAACTGATATTCGAACCAAAATCATTCGCTAGCTTTTCCCCGTAATAAGCATTTACAACCACAGTCTGATTGGTTTTTAATATTTTTAGAAGTGGAAAATATGAGCCTAAATGTAGAAATATAGTTAAATCATTAATTATTAACTCATATTTACCTTTTTGACCTAAAATTTTGTCAATAGTAATGATAAAATCATTATGTATCAAAGAAAAATTCTTTAAGCAATTTTTATACACTTCGCTAGTATTACTAGAATAACTACGCGGAGGAATAATTGGATAGGTGTAAAAGTAGACCTTGGAGTCATCTTTAACCTTTTCATCATAATCTGTCAATTTCCCCCCATATTCAATAGATTGTATTTGAAATCGTTCTGGACCTAAATCCAATACAAAAATCGTTCCAATATCTGGATGAGTTCTTATAAAAGAGAGAATTTTTGAAGTTAATTCTGTTTTGCCTGTATTAGATTCTCCGAATATAAGTAATTTCTTCCCAATTATCTTATCATATGGTAATTCTGACCTAAAATTACACAAAAAGTAATCTGAGTATAACACCAAAGAATTTTCACGAACAAGAGAAAATTTACTAAATGATTTCACGTCTACTTAATACGGTGTCTCCACGGCTCAAATAATTTATGTTGATATTTCGTTTTTGTAATGTCCATAGGATCCAGAATCCTAAACTTGAACCAATTAATGAGGACGCTAAAAATATTGACCATAGTGCCCAACTTGCATAGGTTCCAATAATAGCACCGCTAATAATCGCACCTATACCAAATGTACCAATTGGTTCAAAAAATGCAGCAAAAATTCGATATTTCTCCTTTAAAAACAATGAAATCAATATTGCTACAATACCCACTACAAGAGCTCCTGGAATTCCTCCTGGAAATGCATGTATTGTTCCAATTCCCACCGAGAATCGAATAATAGCAACAAAAGTCGCAATTAAAACCCCCCATATTGGACCTAAAAATACTCCCGCTATTGCATTGATCATATGAACAAATGGATTTGGTTTGAAATCTCCAAGTTGGAAATAAGCGAAAGGATTAAGGAAACTAAGGACAACACATAAAGCTGTTAACATCGCAGTCAAGGCAACTTTTAATGAGAGATTAAATCCTTCTTTTCTTTTGATTTGTTTATTGATGAGGGCTAAGAAAATTATCAAGGACCCAACAAATGATAGCATTACTTCCCCAAAATATGCATGTTCTTTTAGTTTTACATCTTCAAGCAATTCGAATAGACTAAAATTTTTCACACCAGATGCAAAAATCACTACTGCTAATCCAATTATTCCTAAAACAAAATTAAACGTTAAAATACTCCTTTTCTTCCCAGTTGTTGAAATTATAATAGAAATCAATATCAAAATTGCCGAAATGGTCAGGGAAATAAATGTAACGATTGATAAATCCAAATTATCCGTTGAAATCATAACAAATGCAACTACCACCAAAAAATATGATCCAGAGATAAAACTAATTATCAGATATTTCTTTTCCAATAATATTAATAACCCAATTGCGAGGAAAACGGAGTTTGCAATTGCTAAAGTAAATACATATTGTATTTTTTGTTGAAAAAATGAAAATTCGAATGAAGATAACAAAACATATACTCCTTGAAACACAAATGCAATGCTGAATAAGTATCGATTATCAAATCCTTGATTATTCGATTTCACCTTAATAATTACGATAATTATACCTAGAAGAATGAAAAGAGAACAAAAGAGAATATTTAGGATCAAATCTTGCATATCAGTATACTACAAGCACTCCCCTAAAAAGCTTGTACTCACTGATGTGTATCTTAAATGTGTCCAGATACTGAAGAAGCTACAGAAATTTTGAACGCTGTTCAACAACTGACGAATTTCATATGTAGCACTAAGAAATTTTGTAAACTTATTCCCGAAGTCCGTACTAATATCGCCGTCGCAATGCCCAACGCCTCTTCCCTTGAAGAAATTGCAGGAGTAGATGGGCGAATTACTATCGTACAAGGAATGCCGAAATGTGCTGGTCCTATCATTTTCGGAGCTACTAATCACACCGGTAGATTGGTATTAACGGCGAAACAATTTGATCCCAGCATTTCTGCGGTGATAAATATCCGATATGCCCCTGAGCTTATTGAGTCCCTTTCTAAAACCGATCTTCTCCTTGCTGAAATCGACCGAACTAACCAATCGATAGAAATCAGTCAGAAGGAAGACTCTTCAATGAATTGGATAATTAAGAAAATCTATAACCAACATCAAAAAATTCCTGACATAATTTGGGACGTCGGGGAAATTGGGAAAGAACCTATGATTCGCTTATTTGCAAAGAATGCAGATGAATTACTCGAAAAGATAAAAATAATTTTAGAATACTCATAGATTATTCGGATTGCTTATCTTTATCCTTTTGAATGGAATCTTCCAAAATTTTGATTGCACAAAGGGATCCACACATAGTACAAGGTTCATTGCGTTCTATAGGACCATCTCTTTCTCGTATGCGTCTAGCCTTTTCGGGATCGATTGCGATTTTAAGTTGTTCATTCCAATCCAAATCCTTCCTAGCTCGGTCCATTTTTCTATCCCACTCAGAGGCGACATTCCAATTTCGAGTAAGATCTATTGCATGTGCTGCGATTTTGAATGCTATTACTCCTTCTTTTACTTCATCTAGTGTTGGAAGCCCTAGATGTTCTGCAGGTGTAACATAGCACAAATAATCCACTCCATTCATTCCGGCAATAACACCTCCGATTGCACCCACTATATGGTCGTATCCAGGTGCTATATCAGTTACTAGTGGACCTAATACATAAAATGGAGCACCGTTAGTCAAAGATTTTTGTAAACGGATATTTTCCGCTATTTGATGTGCTGGAATGTGACCTGGTCCCTCACAAATCACCTGAACATTTTTTTCGTGTGCTCTTTTCACTAATTTAGATAGTGTAAGGAGTTCTTGGACTTGTGGATAATCAGTGGAATCAAATATACACCCGGGACGGAATCCATCTCCTAAGGATATGGAGAAATCGTATTCCTGAGCCATTTCTAACAAATAATCATAATTTTCATAAAATGGATTTTCTTGATCATTTTCTAAAGTCCATACAGCAGTAATTGTACCTCCTCGACTAACAATTCCCATATATCGAGGATTTTTCTTGATATACTCAGCTAGATGTTTTGTAACTCCAGCATGGATGGTAAAAAAATCTACTCCTTCTTTCGCTTGTTCCTCAACGACAGAGAACATATCATCTTCGGTCATGTTAACAATTCCACCCGCTTGCTCAATAGCTCGTAAAGCAATTTGATACATAGGAACGGTTCCTAAAGGGACATTTATATGCTCCAATACTGCTTTCCGGACATCACGGATGCTTTTTTCGGTGGGTCCCGAAGTTAAATCCATTACCGTATCTGCACCATACTGCACAGAAATCTGTGCTTTTTGTATTTCATGCTGAATATCAAATACTTTCTGGGATGCCCCAATATTGCTGTTAATCTTAACCGACAACCCTTTTCCGATTCCCAATGGATTAGATGTGCTTGTGGTGCTTTTAAAGATAACAATCTTGCCACTCGCAATTCCCTTACGAATATAGTCAGTACTAACATGCTCCTTTACCGCAATATATTCCATCTCGGGAGTTATTCTTCCAGCTTTTGCTTCTTTCATCTGAAGCGTCATATCAACATGATCAATTATACAAAGCAAATTAATCTATGGAATATAAACGAAAAATTAGAGGAGTGAAAGCTCTACAAGAAGGGTGCGTAATGAATTAGTAATCTCATATTGTGGAATCTCTTCAATCGGTACAAATTTAACTTCCGCAGCATCAGATTGAGCTTCCAAATGTGGTATATCAAGATCGTCGGAAAACCGTTGGTCTTTAATTTCCATGTGATAGTTTATGAGAACGTAATGATATTTAATCCGATTTTGCTTATCATATATAATCGTGTCCACTAGACCCGCAATTCCATTTGTCTTTACTTTAATTGTAGTTTCTTCTCCGAATTCTCGCTCTGCTCCAACTTCACACGTCTCTCCTACCATCAAATGCCCTCCCGGAATTGCCCATTTTCCTGCACTTGGATCAAATTTTCGTTTAACTAACAGAATCTTGTTTCGATATTGTAGTAAACCTCCTACACCAATATGAGGTCTAACAGGATATTTCCTCAGATCGTATCGCAATTTATCCAAATCAGAATTCGGAGTGGAATCCATAATGATCATCATGAAACATTCTTAATAGGTCTGTGGATTGCAAAAACGCTAATAAATCTATGAAATTAAGTTGAGAACTTTAATAGTTAGCAAAAATTGAGGATCATGAAAATGAAAAAGGTAAAATTGGAAAAGTCCGAAGAGGAATGGAAGCAACTACTAAATCCAGAGCAATTTGAGGTATTACGGTTAAAAGGCACTGAACCACCGGGTACGGGTAAATTTCTATACAATAAGGAGGAAGGAGTTTATGTGTGCGGGGCGTGTGGAGCAGCTTTATTCAAATCCAATGCAAAATTTCAGTCAGGATGTGGATGGCCTTCATTTTTCGAACCCATAAATGAGAATGCGATTATTGAACAGAAAGACACGTCATTTGGGATGCTACGAATAGAAACAATTTGTGCCAATTGTGGTGGACACTTGGGTCATGTATTCAATGATGGTCCGAAGAATAAAACTGGGTTGCGCTATTGTATTAATTCTCTGTCTCTAGATTTTAAAGAAGAATAAAAATCAATCAATTTTTATAACTACTCGACCTTTTGAATGTCCTGTTTCATAATGTCGATGGGCTTCTGCAGTTTGCTCTAGTGAATATACGGTATCAATTACTGGTTTTATCTTCCCACTTTCAATCCATTCCCGTAACTGGTTCATAGTAGCCGTACTTTCATCAGCTGTAAAGTCTTTAAATCTAGGATTAGACATCTTAAACATATTCCCTGGTCGAGCTATGGGATTCGCAGTTACAAAGATTCCAGTATCACTTAAGATTTTCTGACATTTCTTAAATGTATTTACTCCGATTGCATCAAAGATAATATCATACTTTTGATCATCTTGAGTGTAGTCTTCTTTTGTATAATCAATTACGTGGTCTGCACCGATTGTCTTAA
The DNA here is from genome assembly GCA_016839865.1 of Promethearchaeota archaeon. The sequence continues at coordinate 5,955 of JAEOTN010000453.1, forward strand.
TCAATTCTAAATTTGAAGGACCACATACCCCGGTTACATGTGCTCCATATACATTTTTCGCAATCTGAACCCCAAAAGTACCAATTCCACCAGATGCAGCAATAATTAAGATTTTTTGACCTTCTTTAGGCTGTGCCACATCTCGTAACGCAATCACAGCAGGAGTTGCACCTCCAGGAACTGCGGCAGCTTCAAGGAATGATAGATTTGATGGTTTTTTGGCTATGATATCTGAAGAAACCGCTAAATATTCAGCACACGCTCCTCCTCCCCCAGAATACCCATAAACATGATCACCAACTTTCCAATCATTGACTTCCTTCCCAAGTGATACAATTTCTCCTGCAAAACCACATCCTGGGATCCTATGTTTAGGTTTCCCTATACGCATAAACAGCTTAATCAAGAATTTTAATCCCCCTCTTAACACTTTTGGGGATCCTCCTCTATAAAAAACATCTACTGTATTAATAGATGTCCCGTAATTTTTAATTAACACTTCATTTTCCTTTGGAGTGGGTACATCTACCTCATGTAATTGAAGAACACTTGGTGGACCGTGTTTCGAACAAACAACTGCTCTCATCTTATTATTTTGAACCATTATGAACCACTACTCACCATTTGCAAAATATCTTGAGCAAATTTTCTTGCATTACTAAGATCCTGAGAATTTGGTCTCCCCTTGTTTATACCTCCAAAAAGCTTCAGAAAACTATTTTTGTTCAAACCTGCACAATTAAATTCTCCAATAATCTCGTATCCCTTCACTTCAAGTCTCTCTTTGATTGTGCGATGGTTTTTTCGTAGTTGTTCTTTAGCCATTGGGTTGTCATCTTTCATTAATCCTCTTGGAGAGCCATCAGTTGAAAATAGAAATGCTTTCTTACCGTTGGCAACTGGTAATTTATCTGCAAAATCCAGCATTGCTTTATGGAAACTTTCACTATAAATTCCTGAACCGAACCCAACGAGTTGATACTTTTGAATCTCTTGAGGATCCGTGTGCAATGGATTCTGAATAGATGCGTTAAACACTTCTGCAAAGACTTTGGCGATTTTTTCAGTGTTCTTTTGATGGTATGAAAAAAGCACTAAGAGTGTATTGGGGGTATTGATCGTCATTTCTAATGTTATCTCAGAAATACTGTTAATAAAAAAATGGGTAGTCCGAATTTTGTAGTTATGTCTCTTGAAAATTAGTTGCTATATGGAGGAAATAAAATAATTAAGGAGCGTTGAAGATCTCACTCATTTCTTTCATTTTTTCCGGAATTTCGATTTGTTGCGGACATTTCTCAAGACAGGTTCCGCAATCAATACATAAATGAGCTGCGCCATTAAGAGTATTTTGA
>JAEOTN010000454.1 GCA_016839865.1 Promethearchaeota archaeon
ATTATTATTGGTGCGGGAATACCTACAACCCTAATTCTACTTTCTGACAAATCACCCATTATAAACATTCCATCCAATGAAATGGGATTTGCAAACCAAACCATACGTGTGGATGTTACATGCTCTGATGATAAAGGAATTAATCAGGTAATTTTATCCTATTCCACCGATCAAGTATTCTGGACAAATATCACTATGACGGGAACAGGAACGAAATTCTGGACAGGTTATGCAATTATTCCCTCTCACTCCATAGAAGAAACAATATTTTACCAAATTTACGCAGATGATACGAAAAACCAAGTATCAATAAATGATAATTCTGGTTCCTACTTTGAAATTTATACAGGATCTAGAAAAGCAATCATTGTAAATAGCGCGAACGACTTTTACGGAGAAGAGCCCGAAGGAGCATTTAATTCAAGTGCAGACAGTGATTTTGTTGTTGGATCTGGAAATTGGGAAGGAAATGCAATAAATATTACAATTACCCCCAACTTAGGCCTTGGCTATATGGATTTTACAAAATTCGGGGGAATCGGAGCAGGAACTGCAAATTTGACTTATAATTGGATAGGAAATGGATATTCTCTTTTCGAATATGCAGAATACAATATAACTGCAGATATCGAAATATTGGTACCACAGGCAGCAAATAGCACTCGAATTGGGCTTCGTTGGACGAATTCTAGCGGTATCGCGAGAACAGATTGGTCAGATTATGCCCCAACTACATCTGGATTTAACCAAATTAACATAACGGGTGTATGCAATAATGAAACTGATTTCGAAATAACGGGATTAACATTGATTGTGAGTATGAATGTGACAGGACTTGTTCCAGATGGACCGGTTGCGCATTTAGATAATGTAAAAATCAACAAATGGATAGCAGTAAATAATACTGATCCAAACTCCCAAGGGAGCTCCAGTTCTAATATCGATAGTGATGGATTTCCAGCACAAGCTTTACAAGTTTACTGGATTTTAAAAGATCAAGGATATTCAGATGACAACATCTTCCTAATGTTGTACCACACTGGAGATACCCAAATTGATATCTATACTGCTGGACATCACATGGATAGGAGTACCACCAATGATTTGACAGGAGCCGTAGTCGATGTAGAAAATGATGATGTCAATGCATCCCGATTTAAAAGGGAAATAAATATATCCATTTCAGGATCATTTGCTTCAGGAATTCAACCAAATGACCAGCTGATAATCGTTTTAATTGATCATGGATCGAATTTAGTGCTGAGTGATGGAAATGCCACATTCCATTTTGAACCAGACAATAGTTTCATAACTGAGCATGAATTTTATGCCTTGGTAAAGGAAATCATTTGTTCTCGAATGATGATAAATATTGACTGTTGTTTCTCAGGAAATTTCATACAAAGTAATCCGGGAGTATATTATTCGCTTCCTAATACCGAAGCAATTTGGGTGAGTGCTTCCTCAAATATAGCAGCATGGTATTGGATTAATAACCAAAATGGAGATGGATGGGCCGGATCTTGGTTTTTTAATCAATTTTGGGAAGGATTAAGCTTCCATAATTTAGACATCATGAATGCTTTTATTTTTGCTAAGAATTTCATTCCATTTGGCAGAAAAGCACCCCTTGGAGTATCACAGATGCCATTGATTGATGATCCAAAAAGTATAGCGAGTTTATGGAGTTTTACATCCAATCCAAAACTCTAATCTTTTTTATACATTCGAGTGTTCTGTTCGTTTAATAATTTCATTTTGGAGATCTTCACCCAGATTTAGAAAATAATCTGAATATCCCGCCACTCTGACAATAAGATTCTGATATTCTTCGGGATTGTGTTGAGCACTCAATAACGTTTCTCTAGAGACCACGTTAAATTGAATGTGGTGACCGTCCATTTTAAAATATGTTCTCACTAAATCTGCAACTTTCTTAATCCCTTCATCATCCCTCAAAAATTGAGGTGTAAATTTCTGATTTAAAAGTGTACCTCCCGTTTTCAAATGGGGTATTTTTCCTGCAGAATTGAGAACAGCAGTGGGTCCTTTAGTATCTGCACCTTGAACTGGTGATATTCCTTCAGATAATGGTGTATATGCTTTCCGGCCATCGGGAGTTGCGCCTGTAACTTTACCGAAATACACATGAACTGTGGTTGGAAGTAAATTAATGTGAAAAGTACCTCCGCGTGTATTAGGACGACCATCTACAGCATTAAACACTAAATCAAACATAGGAATAAGAAATTGATCGGCATACGTATCATCGTTCCCATATTTCGGGGTTTTGTTAAGAAATTTTGCTCTCCAAGCTTCATTGTTCGCGAAGTTCGAATCTAAAACAGTTACTAATTTCTCAAATGTCAAATTTTCTTTATCAAATATATTATATTTTATTGAAGCAAGATTGTCCGATATCGAGCCCATTCCTACGATTTGAATATAGCAAGTGTTGTATCGTGCCCCACCATTGTTGTAATCTTTGCCATTTTTTATACAATCATCCGTGATTATCGAGAGAAACGGTGCAGGTAAGTGTTCAGCCCATAAGCGTTCAATAATTAAACTACCTTGATACTTAATATCAAGAAAGTATCGAATTTGTTTTGAAAATACACCAAAGAATTCGTCGTAGGTCGTGAATTTGGTAGGTTTTCCTGTTTCTAAACCAATTTTCTTTCCTGTACGAGGATCTACACCATTATGGAGTGTGATTTCCAGAATTTTTACCAAGTTGAAATATCCAGTGAGTATATAGGCTTCGGTTCCAAAGGCACCACTTTCTACACAACCTGAATTTCCACCATTACGTGCATCAGCAATGTCTTTACCTTGTCTTACTAACTCTTGAATCGTGGAATCAGTATTGAAGATAGAAGGTTGTCCGAATCCCGTTTTCACAATTTTTAGTGCACGATGAAGGAATTTATCTGGAGTTTTTTGAGAAATCTGAACATTTGAGCTTGGTTGTAAAATCCGCATGTTCTCAATCACATCAAGTAGCATGTAAGAAATCTCGTTTACCCCGTTATTTCCGTCCTCTTTCAATCCCCCAATATTAATGTTGCAGAAGTCTGTGTACGTATTGCTTTCTTCTGCGGTTACACCTACTTTGGGAGGAGCGGGTTGGTTGTTAAATTTAACCCAGAAGGCTTGTAATAATTCCTCAGCCCATTCAGGAGTTAATTCTCCAATTTCTAGACCTTCTCGATAAAAAGAAATCAAATGCTGATCTAACCGGCCTGGATTAAAGGAATCCCACGTATTAAATTCGGTAATTACTCCAAGATGGATAAACCAATAATGTTGTAAAGCTTCCCAGAAATTTCGTGGTGCATATGCAGGAACTTGAAAACAAATTTCAGCGATTTGTAGTAATTCTTTTTTACGAATAGGATCAGATTCTTCTTCTGCAAGAAGTCGTGCTTTATCAGAATAACGATGTGCAAAGGAAATAATCGCATCAGCAGCAATTTCCATTGCTTTCAACTCCTCACTTTTTGCTTCAGCTTGGGAATCATTAACAGGATCTAATGATTGAATTGCATTCTGGATCTCTAACTTATAATCAAAAAATCCTTTTTTCCAGATGAGTTTACCACCACAAGTATGACCAGGAGCACGCTGCTCCATGAATTCAGTAAAAATCCCCGCTTTATACGCATCAATCCATTCGCGTCCTACCGATTGAAATATTTTTTCCCGAATTGATTTCCCTTTCCAAAATGGATAGACTTCATTTAATTGAATATCCATCACCTCGGGATTAACTTTAAATGAGATTTTTTCTCGAGAATTTAGAATATTAAAATCATTTTCTGTGTGGATGCATACTTCGGGATATGTAGGAGTAGCTTTTGGTTCGGGACCACGTTCTCCTACAATTAATTCTCCATCATTGATACATATAGTCTTGTTTTCTAAAATATATTTGAATGCCATTGCTCGAGCAACTGGAATACTTAACTCTTGGGCCTCGGAAGATTTATAGAATTCAGTAAGTAATTTAGCGCGTTCAATAGAAATACGAGGAGTTGCTAAACGGCTCTGTTTGCTTAGTTTTTCTATCCGTTCATTCTTGGGTAACATAAGAAATCCAGTCCTCTACAAGAGTGTAGTATATTTCAGTTCTAAAATGGTTTGCTTATAGTATTAAATTAGTATGATGATAACGACACCGCCGAGTGTAACCATTATCCCCAAGAATCCCAGAACTGATATCTTCTCCTGGTTTACTATCCAATCAAGAAGGACGGAGAAAACAGGCCCAGTAGTACACATTAAAGCCATTGTCACAGCTCCAGCCAAGTACGCAGCTTCTGTAAATAAATACACCCCCAAAGAAGTACCTATTAGTGCTCCTGCGACCAACCACAGCCATGAACTTCTACTTCTTCTTCTAAATTGATATTTATGAGACTCCTTGAATTCAATATCTGGAGTTGATCGTTCTTTGCGTCTATAAACTCCATACATTGAGAAATTGATTCCAGATAACAAAATAAGTGCTATCGGAAATCTGACCATTGTACCCACAATCGACGTTAGTCTTCCAGTACTAAATAGGATATCAATTTCGTTCATGGATATATCCGTATAAGTGATTCCAACTGCCCAACTAATAGATGCGATGAATGCAAAGAGTATCCCTAAAAAAATCTTCTTTCTTGTTTGGTCCTTAGAAGTTCCTATTTCTTCACTCTTGGATTTCTGGGAATAAGAGATTAATAAAACTCCACCACTTATAATTAAAGCCGCAAGTAGAACCCACGGATTGAATACTCCATCTAGAAATAATACATCAATAATAATCGTGAAAAAAGGATAAGTCAATGATACAGCAAGTGCTTTAGCTGGACCCAAATACTGTTGAGAAAAGAAATATGCAGTGTCCCCCATTACTTGGCCTAATATTGAGCTTAATATTAAAAAACCAATAACATAGAGAGGGAGTTGAGTAATAATTTCAAAGGAATTGGAAATAAGAGCAATAATAAGGAAAGTAACAACTCCAACACTTGTTCGAAATAGATTAATCATGGTTGGAGAGGTATCTTTTTCTGTTCTCTTAAAAAACACATTAGATACAGCAAACACGAAATTTGCAGAAAGTGCGAATACAATTCCAAGCATTAAGGCTCTCTATTTCTCAACTAATTAAATCTTTGAGAATTGAAAATACCACGTCTATTTCATAGAAAAACAGATCAGATAACGCGATTAGAGCCAAATTCAATGTTTAAAACCTAATATAAACTCCTTTCCTATCCATAATCCAACCTATAAATCCAACAATCAGCACGTTACATATCGCTATTAATATTACCCAAGCCAAGTGAAGTGTTTCCGGAAATATTGGGACGCATAACATAGTTAAGACTCCTTGTATAATAAAAAGAAATAAAGGATTTTTTCCCAGAAATTCCAAACTATACTTAAATTTCAATATTTCATATAGATACCAGAATCCTGCAAATATACAAGAAGCAAGTCCCACTGAAACATATACATAAGTTGTGGATATCCATAGCCTGGAAATTCCAATTAAACCATAATAATTAAATAGAAAGTGTAATCCAACACCCAGGGCTATGAGGGTTAGACCAAAGTATAAGTATCCTAAGAATTTCTCTCGTGGAATGAGATCAGCCAAAACTGTGCCTAACACTAAAATTGAAGTCCAAGAGATCACCCCATATAAGCCCCCTTCCATTTGTGCTAAGATTATATCCCCAATTACAATTTCGATCAAAATTTGATACCCTACTGTCAATATTGCTGCAATAACTAAACGGATTTTCCATGAAAAGGTAATAATAAATGACACTAGACATCCTGATAATCCAATATATGCGAGTGTGCCCCAACTAAATGTAGGAACACCTCCAAGGAATGAAAGAGATGAAAGCATTCCCATTCCTAGAAAAGCAAGATACCGACGTAGTGTTCGCAATATTCTTTGTAAATGATTTAACTCCGAGTTTTTGTAATATACCATCCTATATGTCAATGCAATAGCAAAAAGGAAAAAAGGTGCTACAAGGTCTGTAATTGTTAACCCTATACCATTAACGTGCTGCAACCATAAAGGAGTACTAGTGAAACAACTCGTTGTATTTACAAATGTCATAATTGGAATTAGAAAACCTCGAAATGCGTCAATACTAACAAATCTTGAATTTTCTTGTTCTTTTTGAATAGAAGAATTCATCTAACTAAATAACCATTTGATTTCTATTAAAATATAGGGATTGGGTTAGACGATACTACCAAAATATGGTTCCTAGAGGTGGAAGGGTAGTATCGCAATTAACCCTGAGTTTCCTACAACACTTCATAGAAAAACTCATTCCTTCATTAACTTTTATCTATTTAAATCCTCACTCTGCATAAACTTGGATGACTGAAAAGAAGTATGGTCCTCATGCCCAACCAACCTTGTGTCGACCAAACTAAGTTGTGGAACAAAAAAATTTAATAAAAATCCTTGTTACATTCTTTCATCATTCATGCTTCCGTAGCATAGCGGTTATTACGCTGCCTTGGTAAGGCAGAGGTCGAGGGTTCAAGTCCCTCCGGAAGCTCTAAAATGCAGACGTAGCTCAGTCGGTAGTAGCGCAGGACTCATAATTTCAAATCGGGGTCAGATTTGACAAACTAGCGCTTCATTCCAGTGAAGCTGGATGAGAAATCCTGAGGTCGAGGGATCATTCCCCTCCGTCTGCACTTTTCTTTTTTATGCATTGGAATGCAAAATTTTAGAACTTTCTAACTCAGTATATTAGTATGAAATTTGTATTTAGCACGAAAAATACAGTTCGTTATGCATTTCCCACACATATCAACGATTTGGTTATGGATCGATCAGATTCAGAATCAAGTGAAGTTTTCATTGTGGTTATCGAACCTCATAAAGCTCCACCCTTACATAAACACGACGATACAGAACAAATTTTTTACATTTTTGAAGGAGAGGGTGATTTAGAGATAGGAAAAAAGGATATGTATCACCATCACACGCAATCTGTGTATCCGGGTGATGTAATTCGAATTCCCCTGAGAACTTATCATACTATTCATTGTCGAGGAAATAAACCATTGAAATACCTCGCAATCGACTGCTTTGTGGGTGGAAAACCCAAAGATGAACCTACATGGGATTCTCATGTCAAAGTTTTATGTAAGGAACAAGGATGGGATTACCATCAGGTGAAAAAATGAGCTCAAATAACCTCGATCGAGAATGGATAGTTTCGGAGTCTAGAAGAACCGGATTTTCTATTCCAACAATTGAACAACTCATCGAGGTTCTAAAATTTCAAGGTGAACAAACAGCTCAATCCGTGAAGAACCTAATTTCTCATCTCCAAAAACCCCAAAAATGGTATTCTATCCGAATTAATCCCATAAGGGATTATGAAAATCAGGAGTTAGTTGAGACTCTACATAAAGAATTCAACTCTAAGCTATGTAGTTTTTTACCGAATGTGCATTTCTTACCTGTTGAAGGTCCTTTTTTTCTTAAAGAGCATGATCGAAAGCTTACTGTAGATAAATTTGCTGCTGAATCTATGATGACAGGAGCAAATCTATATATTCCAGGATTTATTAAACCACTTCCTAAATTCCAGAAAGGAGAAAATTTCTCGATCTATGGACTGAATCACACCCATGTAGCTAATGGAATTGCACAACATTCTCATAAAGTCATAATGGGAAAAAAACATGGAATCGGGATTCAGACTACTCAATCACGATTTAAAGTACCCTCCTATCGGGACTCACCGTATTATACTGAAGGAGTTATTTCAGACCATTCCTTAGGCCCGTTAATTGCATGTAATTTACTCATGGACTTCTATGATAATGAACAAACAATTTTCGATGTTTGTAGTGCTCCAGGTCATAAAACAAGTGCACTTTCAGAAATTGGATTTCGAAAATCAAAACACACGATATTTCCAAAAATTACCTCAATTGACAGGTCTTCTAAGCGATTGGAAACATTACGACGAGATCTTATTCGATTAGGTTTACAAAATATTCAAATAATACCTCAACGTATTGAAAAGCTAGCTTCATCTAACCCTGAACTTATTAATGCTGCAGATTTATTAATTATGGATCCCCCTTGTTCTGCACTCGGTACTCGACCGAAATTATCCATATCACATACAGAGGAAGATTTTCGTAGCTTCTTTTTACTTCAACGACGATTGGTTAAAGAAATCAGTCCTTTTCTAAAAGAAAATGGCATACTACTTTATACTACTTGCACCTTGACTCTCCTTGAAAACGAGGGAATTGTGTCTTTAATGAAACGAAAATTAGGATTCGAGATAATTGATGCATGGAGATTAATTCAAGCAATGGTTAATACTTCCGAAAATACGGAAATCATGGAAGAATTCTCACATGGTATATCTCGAGATGAGTATCTTATTCAATCTATGGAACCTAGCATCCATAAGGAAGATTTAGATCGCTATTTGACAATTGATCCCCATGAAGCGAAAAAACTCATCCGTGTAAAACCCATAGGAAAACATAGCACAGGATATTTTATCGCTTTGTTGAAAAAAACTATTCCGTCTCAATAAATCCGGTGACTTCATCTTGGTTTTTTGCGGCTTTAAGCAACAAACTCGCAAGTTCCTTCTTCAAAGAGTAGTATTCTTTTAAAATTTCAGGGAATTCTGATCCTGGATAGCGTAATATCAAACCCGGATCTCGCCGGGAACAACCCCCTTGTCTCATACAACAATAGGAAAAAGACCCATAACACGTAAAATGGGAGTTCCAATCATGTTTTTCTGAAAATTCTTCTTTGATTCTTATGAACTCTTCTGTAGACATTCCAATCCTTTTTAGCTTTTGATCACGTTTACATTTATACCCGAAAGTCAATGCATATCCAGGTTTACAACACCATGTAAGTGCACGATAATCTCCCCCCATACAAATAGGAATTGGGGCATCCTTCCAACCCGGAATATCCCTCAATAAGTCTTTAGGAATCTTGTCTAAAGCTTTAATCATGATAAAATCAAATCAACTGTTATTTTTGTTGTAATATAGATGCTAAAGTTTTGCTCAAGACTTCAATTGTGTAAGGTTTGATTAAAACTCCCGCGAATCCATAATCGCTAAAATGTGCCATTATTGGATCATTACTGTAACCGGAAGATACTACAGCTTTTACCTCTGGATTGAATTTTATAATTTCTTTGAAGGCTTCTAATCCTCCCAATCCCCCTGGAATTGTGAGATCCATTATCAATAAATCAAAATCATTTCCTTGGTCAATAGATTTTTTGTATACGTCAATCGCTTCATCTCCATCGATTGTGAGAATAACGTCATATCCAAGTTTTTCCAACATTTTTTTACCAATCTTACGCACGGTAGGCTCATCATCTAGCAAAAGAATACGCCCTTTCCCACTATATATGCTCACTTTCGCTTTTTTTGCTTTTTTAATTTTATTAATCGACGCAGGAAGGTAGATGGTAAACGTGGAGCCAACACCTAATTCGGATTCTACTGGCATATATCCTTTGTGATTTTGAATTATCGAAAACGCTGTTGTCAATCCCAATCCTCGTGGGGCAGAGGTTTCATCTGATTTTTCTTTGTGTTTAGTGGTGAAATAGGGATCGAATATTTTAGGGAGATTTTCAGGGGGAATTCCTACACCTTCATCCTTAACCTCGATTCGAATATATTTTCCTGGAGTAAGGGGTAAATTTACTTTCTCGGAAATTTCTGTGTTTTCTCCACGTATGTGTATTGTTCCGCCATTCGGCATTGCTTGAATGGCATTTAAAACAAGATTATTTATCACTTGACTCATTTGTGCTTCGTCTATATCAACTGCGTATAATTTTTTATCTAATTCAAACTTCACATTACAAGATTTGCCACGAATTACAAAATTCGCCGTAGTTTTAATCAATTCTCCTATACTGGAAGTAGTTTTTCGAATCGGAGCTCCGCCCTTGGAGAATGTTAATAATTGCTGTGTTAAGGATTTCGCTCGAATTGTTGCATTTTCTGCTTCTGCAACTATTTCTCTTAAATCGGATTTAGGTTCTGCCTCTAGATAGACTTTAGCTAGTGAAAGATTCCCAAGAATTGAGGTTAAAATATTGTTAAAATCATGCGCAATCCCACCAGCAAGAATTCCCAAACTTTCTATCCTGCGTGAATTGAGCAGATCATGTTGTAAACGTAATTTTTCAGATGTCATGTTTTTTAATTCAGTAATATCGGTAAATACTGCAAAACATCCAGTATATTCTTCAGTGTCTTCATCAAATAAACCAGCTGGTCCAATGAGGGTAGGAACATCGATACCTGATTTGTGTGCAAGAATTAACTCATAGGGTTCCGCAGCACCTTTCTTTCGCAAATCCAATTGTTCCTTAAGTATGTAGTGGTAACGGGGACTGACAATTTCTTTGATATTTTTTCCAATTAATTCATCAGCTGTATATCCAATGATTTCACAAAAACGGTTATTTACATAAGTAAAGTTGTCCAATACATCCCCAATGGCGAAACCTTCTTCCATACGATCAACTAACATCTTAAAACGTTCTTCACTCTCTCGAAACGCACTTTCAGCTTGTTTCGTTTCGGTAATATCAATAAGAATGACCAAATTTGCATAAGTTTCTTGAAATGTAATTGTTTGAGAATATACTTCAAAAAATATCTCAGAGTCATCTTTTCTAATTCCAGTAAACCGGTAATGAGGATTATATCCATGCTCTCCTCGTTCTTTGAGATTAGATTGTTTTTCCACATAATCCCGGTCATCAGGATGAACAGTTTTTAAGTATTCATATGGCTCCCAGCTAAGAACTTCATCTCTTGAGTATCCTTTCAATTCTGCATAACGCTGATTAACGTATAGCATTTTCCCATCTCGAACGATTCCAATTCCTAACAAGTCAAAACTAAGCAAATCATCTAGATTTATTAATTCTTGATTGCGAGGGATTGTACGACGGAAAGAAGCCATTATTGCTCTTCTTCCCTGAAAAAGGAATGTTTTCAGTTCGATTTGGTAATGAGCAGTATATGTAGGTTTATTTGACGGTTTTGCCGTTAGCACAATGTCTTGTAGAAACGTTTTTGGGACAGCATCACTGTTCGCAATGAAGAATTCAAATTTGGATGCAAAATTCTTTCCAAGCAAATTTTCATCAATTATTGAACCTATTACGTCTTCCTTGGTATAGTCAAAATTGATCTCGAACGTGTGGTTTACCCAATTAACATGGTTATCAACGACGATTAACAGCGCATCACGGATATTATCACAAATATTAAAGAGATCTTCGGGAGTCATATCCTCAATTTGTGATGAGTTGGTCGTTGTCGTGTGAAAAACCTCCAATTCCAAAAAATGTAAGAAGCAAATAAAGACAATTATAATTATTTGCAGTAGTCTTAAGTGGGTTTGTGTTGATCAGAATTAATCATCTCAAACCACTAAGTTTTTTTAAGGAAAACGATAATGATTTAATGAGATAGCATAATGGATAGCATTTGTTTCGTACTGCTTTCTGGCGGATTATCCTCACGTATGACAAAAGATAAGGGATTAATTTTATTGGAAGATAAGCCACTTATCAAATATGTTTTGGATTCTATTGATGAATTTCTTCATACTTTGAATTTAAAAAAACGAATACCTGTGAAAATTGTATTAAATAATTATATTCAACAAGAGGAATACTTAGACGCCGTTCCCACATTGACTGAGGATCAGATTATCATAGATGAAGTGGTTTGGAATAAAATATTTTCAGATATCCCCCAACCACCTCGAGGAAGCATATTTGGATTGTATATAGCAATGAGTGAGCTAAAATCTCATTTTAAAAATATTTTCGTACTTCCATGTGACACACCATTGATTTCGGTCACAATTCTGAGTTATATTTTTAACGAATATTTCCAAAATCATATTTCTTCAAGAAGGGGCAGAAGAAAATCTAAGAGCTTCCGTAGTTATATCCCGCAATGGGAATCCGGTAAATTTGAACCATTCTTTTCTATATATTATATAAAAAATATCTTACCAATATTAGAACAAAAAATATTCAAAAAACATTATTCCTTCCAAAAAACATTTGAAGAAATTCAATCAGATCCTGAGACTAGGGATAATATTCGATTAACACCTATACCTATTGAGAAAAATCTTCGCCAATACGATGAAAATCTTTATAATTTTCTCGATATCGATTCAGAAGATACATTAAACACAGTGAAGAATATTATTTTAACAAATCCGAAATCAGAAGATCATTCACCTTTACCAAACAAATCTGATGGCTTAATTAAATGAGAGTCCTTCTTCTTCTTTTTCTTCCCCTTTTTCATGTGTTCAGGAACAAATCCATAGATTTCTGGTTCTTCTTCCTTAGTAGCAGAGCCGTAGGGTTTTCCAAATTCCGTTCCAATACTCTCAGTGGTACTACTTGAAGAATCATATCCTACTTGAGGAGCGCTTGAATTCCCTCGTCCTGTTATTGCTCGTAATTCACGCATGACATTTTCCAAATTCATCCCTTGCATGGATTTTCCCATAGTATCCATAATCTCTTTAAGACTCGCACTAGTTTCTCGAATCCCTTCGGGATTAATACCTGTCAACAAAGTGTCTAATGAGTCTTCAATTGATTTATTGAGTTTGTGGAGGGATGTTTGGATTTTTTTCCAGTTTTCATTAAATTGATCTGCAATCTTTTTAATGAACGTGACTACCTCATTCATGAATTTTACGTGCTCCTCATATCTCTCATTATCTTTTGCACGTAAATCACTTATTAACATCATTAGTTTACGAATGTCAGCGTTTTGTTCTTCACTCATTTTTTGTCACATATGGTATGATATTGTATATAGTAAGACTCAGTGCTATATTTCTGATGATATGAGTTGTGACACTTTCGACAAATTGTGTGGGTAAAAAACTAGTTCAAAAACACATTCATGGGAAAAGTGGGATTAAAATTATCATTTTGTGGGAAAATTTATATGTGTCTTTTACGAAATTTGTTTTAAAGATAAATATAGGATGAAAATGAAGGAAACCGAAATTTTAAAGCTCGATCGACGAGGTCGAATTGTAATTCCAAGAATAATGCGTAAATCTCTTGGATTAACTGAGCACACACAACTTTTAGCTATCTCTGACAGTGAAGAGAAGAAGATTTCTCTAATTCCACTCCAACTCGCTGAAGATCGTGTCTTTATCCGGCTAAAAATAAACATGCCTGATACTCCCGGTAGTTTATCAGCAATCACCACTGTATTTAGTGATCTTGGTTTATCAATGGTGTATTTGGAGACAATCATCGTAAAAAAGGGCTATCTTGCGGAAACGAATATTATTGCTCCTACTCCCTCTGATATTTCTCTCGAAGAACTAAAGAATATCCTATTGGATAGAGGGGGAGCAAAAGAAGTAGTTATCCACGAAGGTAAGTCCCATGTTGTTGTAGATGATGATTAATTTTAGCGTTTGGAATTTAGGATAGGATGTCATTCTAGTATTTATTGGTGCATCTAGGGATGGCAAAAAAACGTAAGCAAGCGAAAAAACAAGATTCCA
>JAEOTN010000455.1 GCA_016839865.1 Promethearchaeota archaeon
CAAAGCGGGGTGGGCTAGCTTGGTTTAGGCTGCAGGGCTCATAACCCTGAGATCGTTAGTTCAAATCTAACCCCCGCTACCATTTTTATTTTTTATCAAATTGATACTCTAAGTATCGAAAAAAATTTAAACTTAGGAACAATTTGTTAATAGATCCAAGGGTCGGTAGCTTAGTTGGTAGAGTGTTCGGCTGTTAACCGGATGGTCGCACGTTCGAGTCGTGCTCGGCCCGCTTTTATTTTAATTACTTGTTTTTGATACTCCTATTTGATCATATACATTCAGAGTTTTTTGATATACTAAATCCCAGGTATTATTTTTTAATGTTTTTTCGTACCCTTTCCATCCCATTTCCTTAATTGATGAGGGATTTGAGTATAAATCCCGAATCGATTCGATTATTTGAGTAATGTTTCCAAATTCTACAAGTAACCCATCCTTGCCATGTTGGATAACCTCTCTCATAACGGGTGTATCAGCTCCAATTACAGGTTTTTTTGATGCCCATGCTTCCAAGTAGGTAATTCCATATGCATCCGAGCGGCTAGGCATTATAAAAAGTTCACATTCCTGAAAAGCAGATATTTTTTTCCAATCGTAATATCCAGTTAAGTTGTCTGGAGTGATATTGAGGATCTTTACTCCAGAATTCCTAGTTTTTTTAAGTTCAATATCAAAAGCATGAGAACTTGGTCCAATGAATACATAAGTCAAATCTGTTAATACATTTTGATTTCTCCCCTTTGCAGCAGCTTTTAATACACTTATTGCACCCTTCTCATAATTTTTATATCCGCAAAACAACACAAAAGGACTTTTAATCCCAAATTTCTCTCTAAAGCTCTTCCTCTTACCCGTTCGGGTTTTTGGAGGAGAATCATATAAAGAGGGATCCACTCCCATAGGAATTATTGAGATTTTATTTGATTTTATCCCATTATTTACAATAAAGTCCTTTTCAGTGGTTGTACAACATATTATTCTGTCATACTGTTTTAAGATAGATGTAAAGTCGGATTTTTGATATCTAGGATTGTATATATGAAAGAACGGAGTACAAATGGATGGAACTTTTAAGATTTTAGCATAGATGAGTGCTAAAATGACTGTTGCATATGGAAGATAGGTTGAATGTATTAATTCAGCTGTGTACGATGGTTTCTTTAATTGACTTAACAGAAACTGGATGTGTACTGGTCCATTCTCTAGAATTGCAGTGTAACTTGAATCCCAATGCAGATTCATCTTTTGGAGTAAATATCGAAATTCATTATGATTAATTTCATATTCAGGAGGAATTCGGTGAATTGGAATATTCTTATAAGATGAGTAAAATTTATGATTCGGATCAATATGTAAGCCAGTGGAGTCATGAATTCCCTTAAAATCAATACTTGTTGAGCACAATATTTGTGAATTCTGCTGTTGCTTTGCCAAGTTTAGGAAGTAAAATTCTGCTCCCGATATAGCAGGAAAAAATCGAGGAGAATAATATAGTATATCGTAGGGTTTCTTCAAATGTATCCACATTGTATGGTGGATTGGGAAAAATTTAAATCTAATTCCAAATTACTCTCTTTATTCTCGCTTCCGTAATGTAGTCCGGTCAAGCATGCGGGGCTTTCAAGAACTTATTATAAACAGTTTCGAAGAACCCCCGTCACCCGGGTTCGAATCCCGGCGGAAGCATACTATATACTTATAGGACATCAAAATCATTGGTTTTATAGATTGTCAGAACAAGAAAAATCATTCAATACAATTCTTCAAAATATTGCTTTAGATGGTTCTTTAACAATAAATAGTATAAAACGACTTTCTAAGATCTTCTCGGTACATCAGATTTCAAAAGTAAAAGAAATCATGAGTGAAATTATAAAAATCAAATTTATCCCATCTAAAAGACAGATTTGGATGAAATTAGGTACGGATAAGGATTACATACTTTATCCTAAACTATATTGCAGCTGTATGGATTTTTTTCTTCAAGGAATCCAAAAAAATAGGAAATATTACTGTAAACACTTAATAGCCCAGGGAATCGTTCAAGTTTTATCTAAAAACAATCCAAAAAACATTGAGAAAGTGGTAAATGACGAAGATTTCAAAGGCAAGGTCACTCAACAATTAGAACTTGAGCATTTTCCAAATTTGTGAACGTGAAGGTAGAAAAATCTGTTCTGAGTAGGCAATCTTTTACTTCTTTTATAGATGCATGTGTTTCAGGATACATTGGATTATATGAACACTGTTCGTCAGGTAGAGTTGATAATTCATAAAAACCCAATTGATGCGATAATTTTAGAATATCTTTTTTCTCAAATCCAATTAAGGGTCTTATTATGGGGATATCAGGCATGATTGTTTGGATAACTGATATGTTATCAAGAGTTTGACTGGCCTGTTCTCCCAATATATCTCCATTGACAACAAAATCTGCACGCACTTGTTTGCTAAGGTGAAATGCAGAAAACAGCATATAACTTTTACATAAAATACATGTTAGTTTGCGATTGCCCTTTTCTATGAACTCTTGAAGAGTTTTTTGGTGGTCAGCAATATAAACTTTCAATTTCCGCCCAGTGAGTTCGTGAAGGTGGTGTGCAACTCTTTCAATCTTCTTATTAAACTGTGAATTCTCAGGATTTGAGACCTTATAAGAAAGCAATACGGCATCCCATCCCTTTTTCATCATTAAATACACTGCAATAGGACTATCCAATCCACTTGATAGGAGAGCTACAAATCGACGATTATTGGATGTCATAATAATTCTCTTGAAAAATGAATTCGTTCTGTTATTTTGAGTTTTGGATTATGTAATAAAAAATCCGAAAAAATTATAATTTAGCATAACTAGGTTGTAACATCACTGGGCGTATATATCAGTTGGAAGATAGCTTGACTTGCACTCAAGAAGTCAGGGGTTCAAATCCCCTTACGTCCATATTCTATTATTTTAATTTTTAAAAAAAAAAGAACAAACGTAATTTTACAAATTACATTTTATTTATACTGGACTAGGATCTGGGTCTGGGCACGGAACGCTGATTCCAGTGGTTGCTAATGATAAACCATAAGACAAGCCCAATAACAACGACATGGTAGCGACGAATTTTTTCTTATCCATAGATATCACGGATTATTGTTCGTGTGCGACACTGCACTATATTACATTTCACCTACTTATTTAAAGCCCTATATTAATTTCGTGAAATTCTGCCAAAAATCTCGTGTCATATTAATTGTGTCAAATTTATCACCAAAATCATTATAATGTCTAAGAGGATTATCTTTCCAATAGGTTCTTGGACCAAATATCATTCCATTTATATATCTTTGATAAATAAATCCCCTGTTTTTCATTCGAGAAAAGTTTTGTATGCATTTTTTATATAAGTCAGGAATCCAATTAGATAAAAATTTGATGATATCGATATATCCTAGATGTTTGGATGGATCTACCATTGAAGAAGATAGATAAGAGCATTTAGGAATAGTCCAGTGGTTTGGATAATGGAATTTTGCTTGATAAGTTTTAATATAATAGTTTAGGTTATTGAAGATGTCACTACCAGGAATTATCATATATTTTGATATACTTGGGATTAAGTTTTCTACATTTTGAGTGATTTTATTGATATATTCTATCGTTTGAGTCATAGTAGACATATCTTCACCCGGGTGTCCAAAAAGAATATTCATAATTGCGTATCTGCCCACGGAATTTAATTTTGTAATAATTGTTTGAAATTTGTCTAAAAACTTCTTTGGATTAGATGTTTTTTTCATGATTCGTAACATTTCATAACTTCCAGACTCCAGTCCGAATGCTAGAGTGAAATTAAGTTTTTTCAGTAACGTGATTTCTTTCAATGAAAACTGATCCACACGTACTTCTGCCCACATCTCTTCAGAGATTTCGTTTTCAATTAAAAAATCATAGAATTTCATCCGCCAAGAAGGATAGGTCCATAAGGGATCAAAAATCTGAATTTGAATATTCTTTTCAGAATAGTAATTAAGCAAGTTTTTTATTCGAGAATATGCATTCGAAGGACTTATCCACCTCCATCTAACTTTAGGTAAATAAATATTGCGAAAATCCCCACAATAACTACAATTAAAAGGACATCCTCGAGAAAAGTAGATTGGAACGTATAACTGAGTAAACTTATCATGGTCAATTAGAGAGTAATCTAGTAACGGTAATTGTTCTAAATCTGTGACTAGTCCACAATCAATAACTTGACATGATTCTTGGATATTCGAGTAAATGGAACCTCGGTCAATTCTATAATCAATAAATTCACTAAATCTGACGGAACATTCTCCTAAAAAAATAAAATCAAATAGTTTATTCGGGATATATTGGTCCCTGATATATCCAGGAAATTGAAATTCCTCTGAAAAATAGTTAACTTGATAACCACCAACACAGATTAAACAGTGAGAAAACATTTTCCTTAGGACTCCTGCTAAGACCAACGTAGAGATATAGTAATTTGAAGAGAAACATGAGATACCAAAAACTAAATCTGAACCATCATTGAACCGTTCAAAAAATAATTCCAAGCTTGATATATGTTGATTTAACTCAGACATTGAAATTGGTTTATAAATTTCTTCATCGATTAAGTTTATTACTTCAACTTCGACATTTGAGCGATTTCTTAGTCGAATTTTTGTGCTTGTTGCGATTTCCAGTAAATGAGTAACAACGGTATTCTTAAAATCAAAAGAAGTAGTAAAAATCGTTATGGGTTGAATAAAGATGATTTTTATCTTAGAATTTGATATGCGCATGCCATAACTTTAATGTGAAGTATATAAACCAAAATACTTTTTAAGAACACACAATTCCATTTGAGTGAGCTACAATGCCTTTACAAGTTCCCGGTTTGGATTTAGATGGATTTAAACTACTTCTACAACTTTTAGGAGTTGTGATGATTGGAGTAATTATATTGTATATTATCTTGTCCAGTCGAGGAGAATCGGATTAGCGTGCAGCAGAAACGACTTTAATGATGTCATTATTTTTCAATTCATAATTTTCACCCAATCGAAGTTTTGTTCTTGCATCTAATGCATATATAAAATTATCAGCGAGATCTGAATGAATTTTGGAACGAATGAATTCCTTAAGGTGCATATCTTTAGGAATTATATAAGCATCTGGTAATATATTGCCATCATGATCTGTAAACTTCTTTTCATCATGAACAGGATAAACAACAATATTTCCCAATTGGTCGAATATTGCCGAATTTAATGCATTTTGGATCCCAGTGCTGCCAAAGGGGTCAAGAATTTTACTTTGAATATTGGATAACACTTCTTGATCTTGTTTGGATAATAAATCAAGTTTTAAGATCTCAAATGAATCATCACCTGGTCGATATTGAATCAGTTCTTTTTCTGAAAGCTGTCTTAGAAAAAATTCAGCTAGGGCAGAACATGGAATAATGGTAGATTGAACTGATTGTTTAATTCGTTCAAAATTCTCAATCGATTTTTTTTTATCGATTTTATTTGCCACAATAATTATTGGTTTTGAAATTTGTCTTAGAACTTCTGAGAAATGTTCAATATCAGAGTCGTTCCATGTATCTAGTCTATCGGTGTTTAATTGGGATTTCTCAAGAGCTCTTATAATATGTTTTCTTTGGATTGAAAGCCCCGATAACCGTTCATACAATGCTTCAGTGAAATTACTCTTTTCCATTGTAATTTTGTTTGTAAATTTCTTCCAATCGGTCCGTAGTAGAATTTCTTTAAACCATAGATTTATCTCTTTTTCTAGGAAATCAATATCATCTTTTGGATCATGTGAGTCATCATCGCATTTATTGCCCTCTATATCTAATTCTCCTGATATATCCAAAACATGTATTAAAACATCTGCGCGACTAAGATCACTTAGAAATTTATTACCCAAACCTCTTCCCAGATGAGCATCGGGCACTAAACCCGCAACATCCAATAATTTGACAGGAATATAACGGTTATGGTTTATACATGATGAATTAACAGGTGTATCTTCCACACCTAACTCCTCACATACACATTTTGTGACTACATGACCTGTGCCAATATTAGGATCGATTGTTGTAAAGGGATAATCTCCGACTTTGGCATCAGTTAAACACGCTGCATTTAAAAAGGTACTTTTCCCCGCAGAAGGTTTACCAATTATACCAATCAGCATAAGAAAATAAGTCTCTCAAAGTAATAAAAACTATTCAAATCGAGAGAGTTTAGATTCTATTAACGGTGTTCTTATCATAAAGGGAGTGGGAATAGAGTTGGTTTTTATTATACATTCTCCAATATCTAGCAATGTAAGATAAAAGATTTTTTTTTCCTTTAGGGATAGTAGTTTTCCCATTAATTGTTGATCATATGAAATTTGAAAAGAAATAATCACTCCTGCATTTGCCATTACATCTTCGCTAATTGTTGGGCGTGTGTTGATAGTTATAAGGCACTCCCCCGTTCCTCTTAGTAGCAACGCGAAATCCTCCAAATAAGTTGATGATTTCAAGTGATTGGTGGATTTTTGAGATAATAAAAACTGAGAATCCTCAATCAGAGTGAAATGGTTGATTTCAGAGCATGATCCTCTCTTTATATTATGTTGCCAAACATGATTAAAGAGTATATTTGAGAAAAAGACGGCGTCTTTCTTGCTTCCTCCACATTGAATTATACTGCTTAAATCAATAATTGTATTAGTTTGGATAATCTCTTGCAGATCAAAATTGAGATCCTCACTAAAGATCGTCTTCATTGGTCCATTCTTTAATCTACGTATCCGATTTTCAATGCCAGATATTGTATTTTGGATATTATAATATTTCGATTTATTTTCATTCATCAATTGTTTAATATAATAATCAAATCCTTCCCAGTTTCTCCTTTTCGGATCGGAACAAATCTTATAAAGAATTTCTACAAAGATTTTTTCCATTTGTGGTGAATACTCATCTTGAAAAGTGATAATCTGGCAAGAAATAAGTAGATTCATTATTTTTTCTGCATGGACCTTAGGATTTGCACCCCTTGGATTGAATATATTAATTTTTAGAGTATCTCCAGGACGATGAATAGTTATTGGAAATTCATCATTGTGTAATGTTTTATATTCCCCCTTAAATTCGATTAATAAAAAAGGAACGTGGGGATAAACAGAAGCCAATTGGAATAATAGTTGTTTTACAAAATTTGATTTTCCCATCCCTGTAAGCCCCGTAATAAACATGTGACGCTTTACATCGTTTTCGGAGAGATATATTTTCTTGGGGAAGATGTGAGATTTCAACCTGCCAATATAGACTTTTTTTTGAAATCCTTTTTGAGTCACAGGAGGAAGATGCATTTTTTGAGAAAAATAATGAGTTCGTATGAGCCATGGAATAACAAGAGTAGTGATTGAGACACAAATTGTGATTATTTTTGTCCATATTTTAAAAAATGATGATATCATCAAGCTAATCATTACAACCCTGAGAGAAATTTGCCAAAACTTGTACCTTTTTTTGCATTTTTTGACTAAAATCCTATAATTAGAGTAGAAAGCATCTCCAATAGATATACCAAGATTGATGAATGTAAATCCAATATTGATAATGCTAGTGAAATCCTCAAATGAAATCATCAAATTCTATTTCTGTTTCCAATTAAAGATAAAAAGGAAACAGAATATGACTTAGACGTATTTAAAAAGAAAATTTTTTATCTCACTCATTTTTCCATTACATATCAAATAAACATGTGATTACAATGGCGTTTTATGGAATTCCGATTATACTTAAGGAAGGTACTTCTGTAGATTCTAAGGATACAGCATTAACTGAGAATATCTCTGCGATAAGATCGATTTCTGAAGCTATTAAGTCGACGTTAGGTCCAAAAGGATTATCAAAAATGCTTGTGGATTCAATTGGTGATGTTACGGTAACCAATGATTCGTACTCAATACTCGAGGAGATTGAAGTTGAACACCCTGCAGCCAAGATGGTTGTCCAATTATCTAAGCTCATTAATAAAAATGTGGGAGATGGGGTAACTAAGGCAATTATTCTTTTGGGAGAATTATTGAAATATGGAAAAGAACTTCTTGAGCAAAAACTTCACCCAAATGTAATTCTTAGTGGATATCATAAAGCTTCCCAGAAAGCTCAAGTGTTATTAGAAGAAATTGCATTTGATATATCTTTAGACGAAAATGGGCTACGGAATGTTGCACAAACAGCGCTTTCCACCAAATCAACTTTTGGACATGCTCAGAAAATCGCTGAAATTACCACGAAAGCTTGTTTACAAGTGATGGAAAAACGGGGAACCAAAAACTATGTCGATCTAGATATGATTCAAATCATGAAAAAAGAGGGAGGGCACTTAGGAAATTCTTCGTATCTCAATGGATTAATTATAGATAAGGAAGTGGTTCATGAGTCTATGCCAAAATTGATTTCTGATGCAAAAATTGCCCTTATTGATCATTCTCTTGAAATCACCAAAACAGAATTTGACGCAGATATTCGTATAGTAGATCCAGATCAAATTAAAGCATTCAAACAGCAAGAAGATGACATTTTACAAAATATGATCAAAAAAATTGTAGACACAGATGCAAATGTAGTATTTTGTCAAAAGGGAATTGATGATTTAGCGCAATATTATCTTAGTAAGAATGGAATCATGGCCATTCGAAGGATCAAACGATCTGATTTGGAAAAATTGATGAAATCTACTGGTGGAAAAATTATCACTGACGTTAAATCTATTACTTCAGCAGATTTAGGGAAATCAGGGTCTGTAGAAGAAAAACAAGTAGGTAAAGATAAAATGATCTTCATTGAGGAATGTGATAATCCGAAATCTACAAGTATTCTATTACGTGGAGGAACGCGACATGTTGTAGAAGATGCAGAACGTGCATTAAAAAATGCATTAAGCGTCACGAAATTGTCGATTGAAGATCCATTTGCATTAGCAGGAGCAGGTGCAGTTGAAATTGAACTATCAAAACTTTTAATGGATTATGCAAAATCGATCAGTACTAGAGAATCTATTGCAGTTGAAGCTTTTTCTAAAAGTCTTGAAGAAATTCCTTTTGTTCTTGCTGAAAATTCTGGGATAGAACCTATGGACATTCTAGCAAAATTGCATTCAAAACATGACCAATCTAATGGGACATATCATGGAATCAATTTAGAAACCAAACGTTTGATCGATTGTAAGCAAAAAGGAATAATCGAACCTAAAAAAGTGTTACAACAGGGAATCAAATCAGCAACTGAGATGAGTATGATGATATTACGGATTGATGAAGTAATTTCCGCTTCAAAAACCGGTGGAGGACCAAAAATGCCATCTCCCCATGACGAGATGGATGATTAAAATCCGTCTATTTCTTTTTGTAAATATAAATAAA
This sequence comes from Promethearchaeota archaeon, assembly GCA_016839865.1. The sequence continues at coordinate 9,443 of JAEOTN010000455.1, forward strand.
CTTTAATGTTTGAATTTCTCTTTCTAATATATTGGTAGCGCTATAGAGGTAACCTTATGAGTGTTCGGGAATCGCTAGTTAAACATTTATCAAGTATATTACGGTCTTCTGAAGCAACGTTGATGGTTCTACTATCAGATGAAAGTGGATTATCAATTGCTCGAGTTGGAAGATCATCAGAATTTGACTTAGATCCAAATATAATAACATCAGTTTCTGCTGCAGCGTTTTCATCTAGTGATGAAAATTGGTCCGACCTTAAGATGGAAAACCAGATAATTACATTTTCGTTTTTCGAAAAAATTTGTCTGATAACCATTCGGATAAGCCAAACGCTACTAACTATTGTTCACGATTACAATAAGAAATGGCCATTGAATGCTGATAATATCGGTTCGTGTATCTACCATTTGCATAGAGAAATAGATAATTATTTCGGGACAACTGATAATTCTCAAAATGTTGAAGTATTCAGTAACAATGTTCGAAGTGCGATTTACCTTTTTGGAATGGGAAGTGAAGTCCCTCTCACCTCATATACGTCTACAGATATTGGAAGTGGTAAACAAATCGACCAAATAAACGAAATCTTGGACAATTTGAAAAATCCAGTTTTAGCAGTATATAGTTTAGTTGCACCAAGTGGGTTAACCTTTGATCAACGAGATAAGCACCTTATTGATATGCCAATTTCAGGTGAAGCATTTAGTGCAAACACTAATGTATCTTTTCAAAAGATGGTGGAGGAAGCCGGTTCTCTAAAGATGGGTTCCCTTCTCTCTTATGTATGTATCTCTGCAAAAAATAAAGACAGTTACTTTGGAATTATTGCTTGTCCATCAGGTAAGTTCCATTTCACAGATCAAAATACAGGTGCAACTACGGTTCAAGATATCACTTTTATCGGATTGTTTCCTCTTACATATGGTGCTATCCCAGTATTAGGTGAAATACGTAACATTGTTCATTCAATACAAAAAGTAATCGGTAGCGAAAAAACTGCTGAATCCTTTATCAAAAGTATCAATTCCTTAAGCGCAGCGAAATTTTCATGAATCTTCCTCGGTTATTTGTTGTTCATTTTAACCAATGTGATCCGAAAAAATGTACAAGTAAGAAGTTACAGAAGTTTCATCTAATCACTCTAATTCCTAAACTGCGTTTTTTACCACGAAATGCAATAATTTTGGATCCATATGCGAAAAAAACCCTTTCCATCCAAGATAAGCACAATATTGATCGATTCGGACTCGCAGTTATCGATTGCTCTTGGAAACACGCAGAAAATGTATTTAAACCATTTCGAACAGGGAGAAAATTACCAAGATTACTCGCTGCTAATAGTGTAAACTATGGTAGATGGGAAAAATTATCTTCTGCAGAAGCCTTAGCCGCTGCGTTATTTATCACAGGTCATACAAAACATGCAGAATTATTAATGTCAAAATTTGGATGGGGTTCTGGATTTTTTACTATCAATCGTGACATATTTGAGCGAATCAATGAGACAGATGCAGAGAGAGGGATTTGAACCCCCGAACTACTAAAGACTGGATTCTAAGTCCAGCGCCTTTGACCATACTCGGCAATCTCTGCATTGTAGAAAATACATCTACGATTTCATATTCAATATTTGAGAGGTCTTGAAAATCTTCAATGAAGAATTCATTTATTGATTGGTGATTGTATCCATGATCTGGTTTAAAATTTACTTCTAAAGCGATTCTATAACATTCAGATATTATAATTATATATTAATTGTCCCAAACAAATTCTCTTAAACCGAGAGCAGAAGAAAAATGGAGTCGCTGATACGCAACGCACGAAAACACGTTCAAAAACCTCCTGAAGTACGTGGAACCATAGGGCAAGCTAAAATTATTGTTGTAGGAGCAGGTGGTGCAGGGAATAATACAGTTGATCGCTTGATGCGGATCGGTATAATGGGAGCTACTTGTATTTCAATTAATACAGATCAACAACATTTAGATTCAAAAGCTAGTGATAAACGAATCTTAATAGGAAAGGCACTAACTAGAGGATTAGGAGCGGGTGGTCAACCCGAAATTGGGCGTGCTGCAGCAGAAGAGTCGAGAAATGAATTGGACGCCATACTTCGGGACGCGGATTTAGTTTTTATTACTTGTGGTATGGGAGGAGGAACAGGAACTGGTAGTTCACCGATTGTAGCAGAAATTGCGAAATTGAATGGAGCTATGGTGGTAGGAGTCGTTACTCTACCATTTAAAACCGAGATGGGAAGATTACCTAAAGCACAGGAAGGTTTAAAAAATTTACGTAGGTTTACAGACACAGTAGTGGTGTTAGATAATAATAAATTACTTGATCTAGCTCCAGATTTACCAATAATCGAAGCTTTTTCGTTAGCCGACGAAGTTTTAGCAACAATGGTTAAAGGTATTACAGAAACTATAAGCATTCCTTCTCTAATTAACCTAGATTACGCAGATGTTCGAACAATTTTATCTACCGGTGGAGTAGCATTTATTGGTATTGGTGAATCACACACTGAGAAAGGGAACAGGGTGGAAGAAGCAATTCAGGATGCATTAAGTTCCCCCTTGTTAGAAATTGACATAAGCGGTGCTAAAGGTGCGTTGATTCATGTGACAGGAGGAAATGATATGACATTGACGGAAGCAAACAAAGTTTCCGAATACATCTCCACTAAAATGGATAAGAACGCAATGGTTATCTGGGGAGCCCGAGTAGATTCCAATATCCATAAATACATTCGTGTTATGTTGTTAATAACAGGGATAAAATCACCCCAAGTACTAGGATCATCCTCAAATTACACTCAATATTCTCCATCTATTATGAGAAATTTACCTAAGCCAAAACCAAAATTATCAGATGATGTTTTTTCCTTGGATGAAATTGAAAGTCAATCCCGTACTAAGAAAAAGCGGGAAGAAAGCTTTGCTTAATCAAAAGTTGGTTTCCAGGTTTCGTGAAATTCCTTCTCTTTTCTTTCCCTATATCGTTTTTGCAAGAAAGTATTGACTGTTTTATGGGGTAAACCGTCAATAATCATATCTACAGCTTTTTGGGCAATCTTTAACGAATCAAAATCTGCAATAAATGCAACTGAATTTTCGTATACCGAGACGTACGCAGTGGAATATTTTTCTATGGCTTGACGCATTGTCCCATTTTCTCCGATGATTCTTCCTTTGATTCTTTTTATTAATTTGGAGGAACTCCCAAGAGTATTTTCAAGAGATATTACTTCAAAAATATAATCCTGATCAATTAATTTGAATGCCTTATCTGGTTTGAACCCAATGTTAATTGCATCAATTATTTTTTTTGCAGTCCATATACCAAAATTTGGGGAATCTTTAAAAATTGATAGAGAGTCGCTTTTTATATCTAATTTTTCCAAATAAATATCTATCTCTGAAATGGGATCCAATTTTTCTTCTATCGGAGTAATTGAGTATTCTCCCGTTGTGCTATCCACTTCGATTTCGGTGTTTGTCAAATATTGAATTGTTTTTTTAGTAAAGCCGTTTTTACCGATTAATACAGCGACGCGATCTTTGTTTATCATCTTATTTGCCCTTGCCAATAACTTTTGAATAAAACTCCAATGGATCTGGAGTATCTAAGCCAATATTTGC
>JAEOTN010000456.1 GCA_016839865.1 Promethearchaeota archaeon
CGGGATATGTTAAGATATGGTAGAATTATCATGCTTATTGGAATTATGAAGAGCATAATTTCCCCAAGTAACGCCCCTGAACCTGGAAAAAATCCAAAAAACCTATCAATGTAGAAAAGGGAAAGAAGAATAGATGCAGTAACAGGCGTTGTAACTCCCTCATATCCCGCAATTTCGCTAATATTAAACCACGTGAGACGTAAAATAGCTCCGATTATATAGACTATACAAAATACTGCTAATACAAATGGTGGAAATGATCCAGGCCCAGTGTAAGCCCGATAGATCAGGATGGAGGGTGCTACTCCAAAACAAATTATATCACTTAAAGAATCCAATTGCTTACCCAACTCATTTGCTTGTTTCATAAGACTGGCAACGAGTCCATCCAATAAATCAAAAATCATTGCAAAATAGATGAAAGAACCTGCAGCCCATAAATATCGACCGTCGATAGAAAGGGCAATTGAAAAGATTCCACATGAAGTTCCCAACAGAGTGACCAAGTCTTTAAGCTTTAATTCTTTCACAACACCCATTTTTACCACCAAATCTTTTATGAGTACAAGATCTACTTATTCTTATTGTTGTTCTAGAGTGTGTCAATTTTGTGGTATCGCAAATTACAGCGTGTGGGGAAAAAAACCTTCTCACTAAATTTACCTCGTGATTGGGTAATCAATGCAGGGATTAAGAAAGGATCAAATCTTGAGATTAACGAATTAGATTCAGGAGATTTACTAATCTCATTTCCAGAATCGAGAGAGATGATCAAGCAACCAACAATTATGGAGATAATAACTTCTGATACCCTATCACGAGATATCACACGTGCATATCTTCTAGGATATGAGAAAATTGTTATCAAAACGGATAGTGCTGCCGGATTTACTAATAATGAGATGAAAGAGATAGAGTTGGCAAGTAGGAAGTATCCAGGAGCCGAAATAATGCATGAAGGAAAAAATGAGATAACTTTTGAGATTATTGCTTCTTTTGAAAAAATGGGACCTTACAAACTCATTCATTATATTTTCAACACAACTCAACAGATGTTGAATGATATTGCACATATTCTGAATCCAGCAGCTCCGAAAAATGGTTCAACTCAGGATGAGTTACGGAGGATTCAAGGATTGGATTTAAAGGTAAATCGAACGTATTTATTAGTAGTTCGACAGTTACGTGCACTAATTCAAAATCCTTCCTTGCGTAATCAACAGGATCTTAATTCTCTACGTATTATTGATTATAGGTTATTTGTCCATATCTTGGAGCACATCGGAGATAATTTTGTTCTTATATGTGAACATCTTATCGAATTTCAGAATTTAGTCGTTGAATTATTAGATAAAACCTATCCTGGTGACAAGGAGAAAGATCCCATTATGGAATATCTGATTATTGTTTCTCAACAAGTTCGTGATGCTCATAAGAAAACTTTTGATGTGTTCGTCAAAACTGGATATAAACAAGCTCCGAAGCTTATTCAAGAGTTCCCACGCGATTTACAGAAATATATTCAAGAATTCAAAGTACACCCACATAAAGCACCTCTCTCGATTATTATGTATCGATTTTATGACATCCTAGATATGTTAGTTGATATACTGGATCTGATTCAACCGGAAGAAGGTTTGCTTGAAAACTAAATCGAGGAAGAGACATTTTAAATAGCTGTGGATCAGAACCACAGTATGATTGAAATAATTAACGTATATAGCAATGTTCCCATGCCTGGAACAGACCTAATTGGGAAACATGGGCAATCTTTTTTGTTCAAAGTTGGTAATGATCAGATTTTAATGGATAGTGGAGGAGATGGGAAAACTCTTTTGCATAATATGAGAATTCTGGGTATTGATCCCAATGACCTGACTCATTTAATATTCACTCATGGGCATGATGATCACACGGGTGGATTACCAGATTTACTCGATGCTCGATCTACTTCTGAACCCCTTAATATTATTGGTCATCCACTAGTCAGAGAACAGAAGCGCTTGAAAGTGTTATTCATAAAGAAACCGAACGGATTTCCTGAGTTGTCTGATAACCAAGAAAAGAAAATTCATTTCATATCTGCAAAAGAACCTTATGAAGTCAGCGAAATAGTAAAAACTACAGGTGAAATAATCGAAAGAGAAGAAAAAGATGGAACAGAACCTACTTCCAGACATTTTGTTGATGGTAAGCTAGTACAGGATACGATGATGGATGATATTAGTGTTATTATCGATACTTCTAAAGGATTAATTGTTATTACCGGCTGTGCTCATGCTGGAATCCTTAATATATTGAAGAAAACTAAACAGATATCAAATAAACCCATACTTGCGATTTTTGGGGGCACTCATATGGTTCGTTGGTCTAAAGATGAAGTAATTCAAGCAGGTAAACGCTTTATTAACGAATTTGATGATCCAGATTTATATCTTAACCATTGCACAGATCATTTACCAGTCAAGATCTTACCACAAACAAAATCAATTGATATATTAAGAGAGAAATTCAATCCAGATAAAATTAAAACATGTTATGTAGGATCTAGAGTTCAATTTGATGATTAACTCAAAAAGAAAGTAATAAATCTTGAAAATTCTTGAGGATTTTTTCTTGAGTTTCCTCAGGAATAATTTCCTTTAAGACTTTACCCAATTCCACTACTCCCATGATTATTTTTGCACCTAAGTCTAGAAATTGCCCTTGAAGTTGGTTGTTCTGCAAATCCTGGAAGAATTTTATCCGTGTCTCTAATGCACTGGTCTGCTTTTCAGTGGTATCTTGTCGTAATTCCGCCATCTCAATATTCCTTTTCTCATTCATTTCTTATTACCTCCTTCTGATAAGGAACTGCAATTTCTTTCTCTATTCGTTCACGATGGAATACATTCATAGCACAAAATGGAACTTCTGCTACGGTTCCATCAGGCATAGCAATACCAAAATGTACTATGCATTGTTTAACTCGCTCTATATCAAAATTATACGCGTCTTGGAAATGCATTGAACCAATAAGTAAAGAACCATAGGCAAATGAAGAAACATTATCCCAATTTCCAGTTAATATCATTTTGGTGAAAATTTCCATTAACTTGCCTGTTTTCTTGATATAAGGTAAAATTCCCAGAGCAAACCGTGCTTTTAGCTGTTGTTTGTCTAACCATGAAAGACCATTATCTAACATTTCAGCGAATCCATTCAAAGATTCTCCAAAGGTCTTTTTGAAAAACGTGGGTGCTTTGCGATTTTTCAGCTTAGCCCAAAATTTATTCGCATAGTCAATCACAGCCATTGGATCCATATATTCTAGTAAAGATATCATTTTCTTTTCATCAGGATCCAATACTAAGTACGTGGCAAATCCACAATCAGGATGACAGGTAAATTCGATGGGTTCTTGATCTCCCATCCATGCGATAGCTCGTCCAAATTCTACAATAGTCGAAAGAGGGTACCAATCACGTTCAACTTTCAATGCACCGTCAGTCTGTTTTTCAATTACTTGGAGAATATCAGCATTTGTTATCCGTAAGCTATTCACTTCTTCATGGGATACTCTACCACATAATGAGATTGGTTGGAATACGATACCTCGTGTA
>JAEOTN010000457.1 GCA_016839865.1 Promethearchaeota archaeon
AAAACAGGTAATGAAAAATCTCCCCTCCCATTCTCCAAGAAGATCTTCACAAAGAAGAGACTCACAAAGATACCATGACTAAGAATATATGAAAATAGAATTGCATTTGGGCCAACTACAAAAAAGAATGTGAATAGAACTGAAATAGCTAGATTCGAATAGACTACTACAACATTCACTGTAAAATAAGCTAAAGAATCCCGTTTAGCCTGAATATATCCATCTAATAATATAGAAACTAAATAAAAGAAACCAAAGAATCCAATTAACACAAGAGAAATCGTATTGAAATTTTCATAGCTAGCAAGTTCAAGATTAACCATAATTATATAGATACCAAGTACCAGGACAAAAATTCCACTCCCACATAAGAATGTTGTTAAAACAAGATCACTGACTCTTTTATTTTCATTTTGCTCCCGAAATTCTGATGTAAAACGGAAAATAGCGTTCGTGAATCCAACCGTTCCCATATTTCCTATGAAGATTGCAGTTTGATATAGAAAATTAAAGCGGCCAAAATCATCTATGGATAAGTAATTTGAAAAGAATTTATTAAATAATAATCCTCGTACTTTTATTAATCCCCATGAAAGGAAAATAATCCTTAAAAAGCTAGATGCTTCTCGTTTTTTTTTGTTAATATGAGCATTATTGGTAGAAGGATAAAGATTCTTACTTTTTGCCATTTTGGTATCAATCCATTCTTAGTATACTTTCAAAATTTCAAAAAATCGCTAGTAAAAACAATATCTTCCATTGAGGAGCTTGAAGACCTTTTGTTTCGTAGATTACTTCTGATGATATTTCTCAAACGAGAAGTTGATCGGGAATCTACATTAGCTGCGTATCTACGTTTAATTTTTTCTTCCATCTTTAGAAAAGGGTTAATACCATCTTTTTCGAGAATCTTGACTATTAGTTGGTTTAAATTGTCTTGATCACCTTTGAAGCAAATATCCGAACAATAGAAGAATGAGTTAACCATCGAATGAGTTACATTTAAACAGATTGAAGGAATTCCACTTATAGCTGCATCAAAAACCGTTGTGGAATAGACAGTAATTAGCAAATCTGTGATAGAAAAAAGTTCACTTAATGATTTATCACGGAGAATCAGAATATTGAAGGTATCAGGAGGTAAAATTCCGACATATTTCTCTAGATTATCTACTGGATGAATTTTGATAATTAAGAAATATTCTTCTGGATTAATACTTAGGAAATTCTCAATTACTACTTTGTTTACATAAGGATTTGACCCATCAGGTAAATTCTGCATCGTATAGAGAATGATTTTCTTATGTTCTGGTATTGTCAATTCTTTTTTTATCGAGCTCACATCATAACTGTTCTTAAAATGATCAATAGCATCCCAAACAGGATTTCCAATTACTTGGATTTGATCAGGGGTATATTTTCCATATTTTTGTAAAATACTTGCGAAATATTCTCCGTATAATAATGTTAGATCAGGGCGAGGTGGTAGTTCAATATAAATGTCGGATCGTTTACCTGAAGATAAAGAGTATCCACGAGAATCAGGTGAAATCAAACCGTGCTGAAACGCCATTGTATATACATTTAAGGCACGAGCAATTATAATTGTCGATCTTTCAATTAGCCCATATTCGTTTACCAAAAAGAAAATTCTTGGTTGAAAAGTTTTAAAGACAACCCTCATACTATCCATTGTTGAAAATGCAATTGGTATATTGATACGAACAAGTTTCTTAATTTGATTGAGAATGTATTCATCTAATAAAATATCTTTAAATTTTAATTCTTTTCTGAACCTTTTATTAGTAAAAAGTTTTTCTAATTTCATATTGATTGTTTTGATAAGATCTGGAGGTAGAGAAGGTTTATCAACTTTGAAATTCTGAAGGAAAAATAATGGAATGTGTTTCTGTGAATCAAGATTCTCTTCAACGATGATAGAACTTCGTTTGATATTACTGACTAAATGAACATCAATTGGAAGAATATTTTCCTCCTCTAGTATGTCGAAAACAAAGTTAAAATGGATATTCTCTTTAATATTTCGTTTTCTGGGATTTAACGAAGGTC
>JAEOTN010000458.1 GCA_016839865.1 Promethearchaeota archaeon
GAATCATCTGTAAAATTCCATTCAATTTCATTACCGGTGTACCCATAAGGATAAAAAATATCATCTGGTGTAGGACCATAGTGAGTCGGCGCATCGTTCGTAACCGTAACGGTTACTTCATCTTGAACACGCTCACCCTCACCGTCGTCTAAAATTATGGTGAAGTTATAAACACCAGGGGCTAATCCGTCGATATTTATCGTTGTAGGTGTTCCTGATTCCCACCAAGCATCTGTATGTCCGGGAACGGCGACGGACTCATTATATATCGTATAGTTTGGTAAAAATACTGTGTTGTCGGTGAAATTCCATTCAATAGTATTGCCAGTAGATCCAAACAAATAGCTTACATCGTCAGGAGGATTTCCATAATGTTTTGGGGGATTATTGATAAAGAATGTTCGACTATATATTTCAGTTACATCAGCACCTTGACCAAAGCTTGTCCAAGCTACTGCAATAGCATCTTCGGAAATTGTAGCAACAGATGCAGCCCTCTGAGAATTAATTGTGTAAGCATTTACGCGGAATTCTGCTGTAATATTTTGAGTGGTAGTTGCATTAATAAAAGTAGAATATACGCCAAATGCGTCCCCATCTTGAGTATAGCTCTGCCATGTTACGCAGAAGATCTCATCAGTTAGTGTACATATACTTGGATTCTCTTGCGTGTTCGTTACATAATCGTTCACACGAAATTCTGAGGTAACATTTTCACCTGTATTGGCATTGAACACTGTACCATAAATACCATAATCAGCAGTAATCTCTCCTGGATCTTGCAATTCACTCTGCCAAACAACTGTGAATAAATCCTCGGATAACGCACTAATTGCGGGATTTGCTTGCGTATCACTAGTGTGAAAATTAACAAGGAATTCATTGGTGGTATTCGTTCCTGTATTCGCGTTAAAAACACTGCCATAAATCCCCTCACTATCTTCAGGCTGACCACTCATCCACGCTGCTGCAAACAAATCCTCCGAAAGTGCACATAGAGAGACGGTAGTCTGATCGCCAGTCAGGTAGTCATTCAGTCGAAATTCTGATGTAATAGTGGATCCATCTGACGGATCGATAACAATTGCGTAGATTCCGTGCTCGCTAGTAGAATCCCCCGAATCTTGTGCTTTACTCTGCCAGGCTACCACAACTTTATCTTCGGAAAGTGCACATATAGCAGGATGCCATTGATCATCAGTTGTGTAACTATTTACTCGATAATCGTTAGTGAGAGCCTGACCCGAAGTTGCATTAAAAACTCTTCCATAGACCTCTAAATTGCCACCAGTTAGTCCGGTATGCCATACAACCATAAATGTTTCATTAGTAAGCGCACATGCTGAATGACCCCACTCACTACCAATTGTGTTTTGATTTATACGAAATTCCGGTGTAGAATTCAATCCCGTGTTCGCATCGAACACTCTTGCGTATATTCCATACATACTCCCGTCTTGCTCATAGCTATCCCAAATTATTACGAATAGTTCCTCTGATAATACAACCGTTGCAGGGCTCCCCTGAGCTTTTGAATCATATACATTAGCCTGAAACTCGTCAATATCCACTTTCACATCCAAAGATACACTTGGACTAAGCAAGGTGAAATTAGGAGAATTTGACGTATCAGTATAGGTGTTAGGGACGCAAATTAGTACCAAAAGCAGGCTGGTTATGAAAATTAGAGACTTACAATTATTTCTTTTACCTTTCATTCTAACTCATTTCCTTGTAAAATTAGATCATAGACAGTTTCTCGAACTAGAAAATAAACCTTTTCACTTGCTCTCTTTTACTCTAAAAGCTCCCTCTTTACAATTCATTGGATTTCTCTAATTTGGGTGCTAAAGGTCCGATTACTAAAGGGATTATTTACATCATCCAAAGAAAAGCAATAGAGTGATTAATCGACTAAACGGTTTTCTAATCATGCTGATTTTTATTTAGAAAAAATCAAGGATACTTGAATACAATGTCGAACGACTCGGAAAGTATCGATGAAGAACTTAGCGCCCTTACTGAACAACACATGAAGTTTGTCCAACGGGAATTTGGGATCCAGTTTTTACACCAGGCTGAGGAAGTGGAATACCGGTTCAGCACGTTGCCTGTAGATGTTTGTGGAGAGTGTGGCAAAGAATACAGAATTACGCATTTTTGCGAGATAAGCAACGCCCGAGTCTGGAAACCGTCGTGGAGAAAGGATTTGGTTGAGCTTTTTCATGGATCATAAGAATAATGATTGTTTATCCAATTTTCTCTCATATAGAATTAGATTTTGCTTGTGTTCGATGTTATAAATGTTATAAATTTCACTATAATTTACAATTTTAGACTTGAATTCATTTTTATATTGAGAGGAGTCATCATAAAAACAAGGTGTTTTTATGGTTGATGAAAAATTTGTTTCTCACGATCAAGACTCACGGGATCCATTTCTTATTCGAAATCCTTGGTTCAGCATTATTATGATCATTATACTTTATTTTTTGTTTCTATTTTTCCCTCAAACATTCTATGTTGGTATTACAACCAATTTATTAATAGAACCTAAACTGTATATTACTCAAATTATTGTATTTCTCTCAATTGCACTATTATTGCTTGTCATAGTACCATTTCTGTTTAGAATTCCAAATAATAACAAAAATTACACAGAATATTTGAGAGATATCCAGATTCAAGGTACATATTTCAAAGCCATAGGTATTGGATTATTAACAACAATCATCCTTTTTGTTTGTGCTCTAGGTTCTTCCTTCTTGACAATATGGTTCTCTAAAATATATTTGAATTCAGCAGGAATACCCGTCCCTGAAGACCCATATTTAGTTGTAGATCCCAGTTATCTATTAGACCCAAATGTATTCATGAACTTATATTATATGATAAATCCAGGACTATGGGAAGAAATTGTATTTCGAGGAATAATTCTCGGATTATTATTAAAGAAATATCGTGTGAAAACAGCAGTAATTATGGATGGGGTCTTATTTGGATTATATCATTTGGTAAATCTATTAGATCCTGCAATAGGTTATTCTATGGGATTAATAAGCCAATCTGACTTTCATTTGTTTGTACTACAGACCGGATTCCAAGTAGTGTATGCAACTTGTTTAGGAATTATGTGGGCTATTATGTTTCTAAAATCAAGGAGTATTATTCCCTGTATTTTGAGTCATTGGTTACTAGACGCCTTTGGAGGATTACTTTGGTCCACCAACTATGCTGTTCCATGGATTAAATTACTTTCTCTCACAGTTATCGGTATTGGAGCCTTACCCATGATATTAAACATTTTTATTATGAGGGGATTTTACCCAAAGTTCGATAATGAAATATTGAAGGAAAAGAATAATTGAATCCGCGTATCTTATCATGCCTTAGCATTGCTAAGGTATAAAAATCCATGACCGATTGTAGAGTGTAATGGGGAAATAAAATGAAAGTCCGAGTTTCACCTAAGATTGTTTTTTTATTCATTACTCTTGTATCTATTCCTGCTCTATTTTGTAGAGTCAATACCTCTCTAGCTCCGAATAATGCTTTAATCCAGAAAATTGATCCCGAAAGCAAGAATAGTCCAGAAACAAACCCCATGATTCCAAATGATGTATACAACGACCCTCCTATTATTTCTGTATCTCCAATAAATGAGTCAGTTCATCCAGGAGGAACTGAAATCAATGTGTCTCTTACGGATCCTGATCTCGATTCGGTAAAAATTCGTTGGGATGGAGGACCACTAAGCTTATATAATTCTCATTTTATTTCCACCAACCTTCCCTTAAGTAACGGACTGCATACGCTAAATGTGTGGGCGAACAATTCAATTGCAGAGACATCAAAAAACTACACATTTTTAACTGATAATGACCCACCAACATTTGTTTTTCCTTCCCATGAAGAAGAAGCCTTCATTTCCGTTAGGAGTGGAGAAGGACATGAAATTGTAGTGAGTAACGTGTCCGATGCAGATCCCATAGATATCCTCTCTTCATCTTGGGACTATGAGATATGGGTCGAATGGGATGTTGTGATCAAAGAAACAACTCCAACGGGTGATGGACTTCATACACTTTACGTATTCTTAAACACATCGCGTGGTTACAACACAACACGGTGCTATAACTTCATTGTAGATGATACCGAACCGACTGTTGATATCCTTGATCCTGAACCAGGTGAACCTCTTGTAGGTCCCCCCACATTCAATGTAATGGTTGTTGAAGCGAACATTGATGCAATGTGGTATACTTTGAATGGTAGTAACCCAGTCTTCGTTAACGAGACTACAGGAGTAATTGATGCAGAATTATGGAGCGGTCTTACGGAGGGAGATGCGACTCTGAAATTTTATGTTAACGATACAGTTGGTCATGAAAGTTATGACACGGTTGTATTTCAGAAGGAATCTCAAAAACTAAAAATGCCCGGATTCAGCCCTGCTATAATTGTAGGATTTATCGGGTTAGGAGTTTTGATAAAATTGATCATCTTCAAGAAAGAAAATAGTCGATAATTTCTTCCTTATCGAAACTTGGAAATTTCATTGCTTTGTTTCTTGCTTTTTTGCTAGAAAAATGGGTTTTAGGCTCACCTGCGTTAAAGAAAAAAAAAGAATTTTATGGGATAGACCCAAAGCCGATTTGTGCCAAAAATGGAATAATGTAAAATAGATAGGACGCAAGCATTCCGATTCCTGCAAGTGTGTACACAATATTTTTCAATTTTAGGAAATGAATTAATTGAAATATCCCCGCTGTAATTAACGTCACTAACGGAACAAGTCCATAAAGAATAAATGCCAGGATCTCTTCCGTTGTATCCAATCCTTCAAAAAAACTCGGTATACCTGTAAATACAAAAGTA
>JAEOTN010000459.1 GCA_016839865.1 Promethearchaeota archaeon
GATTCTATATGACTCGTAGGGAAATCGCTTAGTTCGTCGTAAAAGTAATGACGATGGTATTTTCCTTGCAAGAACAACTCTTCTAATTGATCAGAATAATGTTTCGAGCTTGAAATGCCCCTTTGTCCTGAGGGAATCACGCTTATTGAGTTTTTCATATCGCTCAAGTCCACGATCAATCTTTCTGATGCTCCACCGTGAGCTTCTCCAACTCCATTTCTTATATTCACTCCAGAAGGAGTTACCGTATATCCAGAACCATCTCCCTCAAAGGGTCCAATATTTAAAGATTCAAGTTGAGGAATAAGGTGTTCAAATGATAATTTATGAATATCCCCCCATCTCCAAGTATATACATCAGAAGTACCATAAAAATCTACGAGATCGTCAACCGTAGCGTTTAAAGCTTTAATGATTATTATATCTCGATCTTCGATAGTAACTGTTGTAGTGATATCGTTGAACCAAAGAGAAGATGCGTTATCTCGCGTTAATTGTTCTAATACATTTATTTGGGGTTTTCTAGAGGTTGCAAAGAAATTGAATTCATCGTCAAACGTGTAATCATAGTAATAATCTCGCCACTTTCGATAAATCGTTGGGGCTGCTAAATCCTTGTCCATATCGTAACTATCCCAACTATATAATTGAGTTATTATGTCGCTAATCACCGCCGGCATTGTAGCACCAAAAAAATTCACAGTCGCGTTAATAAAATACGGCACGAAAGCTCTTGCTGCAGTTGATTTTATATCCAACTGTATTGCTTTCATTTTTTCTATTCCGACTGTACCATCTGCAGAATTATTAAGTAGTTCGTTAATCCTTCGAGCCCGGTATCCGGTAGCCCACTGGTTTTGCAAGTGATATTTTGTGTAGTCAGGCCCTACTGCGATTTGATTTGCGGAAACTAAATAACCTTGTTGAGGATTCATAGAAAATGGTAATTCTTGAAATGGAACATAACCAGTCCATTCTCCTTCGCCGTTTGATCCGTTATATGGCATGGATCCGTTACCAAAATGCCAGGATGGGATGTTAGTATCGTCTCTAATTGGTACCAATCCAGTTGGTCTAATTGAGATATTACCTTTAACATCAGCATATACTATATTTTGCGCAGGAGTATCCCAATTTACCACGGATTCGTTAAATTCTAACCAATTTTTGGCCATATTCATCCCAACTGATGCTTTAACTATTCTCGAGATATTATTTGCCGTCCATCTGGGAGCAAAAACATAGCTAGTCATATTGTCAGGGAATTCGGAAGCATCCATGAGATCAGATAACACGGGGCCATGAATCGTTTCTTTAACCGTAAATGTGTGAATACCAACATCCTTCACATTCATATTATAGGTTCTCGTACCATATTCAGCTATTGAACCATCATAAATATAATGAGTGGAATTTATCTCAATGTAATAATACCAATCAATAACATCGTATCCAGTATTAGTAAAACCCCATGCTAACTGTTCATTATGACCTGCAATAACTAGTGGAATTCCAGCAAGCGTGAATCCATAAATATTCATGTTGAGATTTCTGACTACAAGGTGTGCCTCGTACCATATCCCCGGCATCATCCATTGAAGATGCATGTCATTGCATAAAATAGGCATTCCGGTGCTGCTTTTATTCCCATCCACGACCCAATTATTTGAACCAATGATATTTAGATCTTGTAGTTCCATTAATTGTTTTTGAATAGGAATGGTTTCCATATCAGCTAAGAATTTTGTAACTGCCTCAATAATCGCAGAACTCATGCGAGGGGCCCCACTTTCGTATGGAAGCGCAGAACTATCGTTGTAAGAACCATAATTCGGACAAATTGGAATTTGTCCATAAGTTGAGGTAATCAATTCGGTATAATTACTGGCTCCTAATCCAAACAGACTTATCATGCGAACAAGGTCATAAGATTCGAATGTGAGACCATATTGTAAATATTTAAAGAAGCATAGGGAATCTAATAGCGTCCACTCTGTCGGTTTAAAACCAAGAATTGAATATTCTATCGGCCATTCATATGAGTGAGTATCAATGTATAGATTTACTCCTTCAATATATTTTAAAAATGCATCTAAATACTCAAATTCTCCTGTTTGATCCCATTCATACATTTTTTCGATGGTTTTTTGAGCCCAATATTCCATTCCTACAGCAAGATAAAATTTATCGGTTTCTAGAAAAGAATCCCCGACAATTTCAGAAAGTTTTCCTCGAACCATTCTCCTAAGCATGTCCATTTGAAATAATCTATCTTGGGCATGAACATACCCACAAGCATAAGTTACATCCTCCATAGTGTCTCCATAAATATGCGGGATTCCCCATTCATCTCGATAAACTGTAACAGAATTACTAAGTCCAGGTATATATACTTCTTCGTAGGGAGGTACTTCTCCCGGAGCACGCCATAATCCCGTTCCGGGAAAAAGAATGTTTCCTAATGGTGCTACGCTACTTATTAGGGGAATTGAAAAGATGGTCAAAGAAATAATTGTAAGCACTAGTGCTGTCGATAATTGTATTGTGTTTTTTTTCTCAGTTTTTCTCATTTTAACATCCTATTGTTTTTTTTTTTTGATTTAGTTAGAA
The DNA here is from genome assembly GCA_016839865.1 of Promethearchaeota archaeon. The sequence goes on from JAEOTN010000459.1 coordinate 2,611, forward strand.
TTAAATAAAATATAGTATGATGTCTGTCTATAAAAAAGTTTTTTATCCAATTATTAATGAAAATCTTGTTAATGTTAAGGTTAAAATTTAATTGGTTAACTAAGAAAGAAAAAGAAAATGTATAAGAGATTTTTTCTGGTTTTAAGTTCAGAGATTTTTAGATATTATTCTCTCATTTCCTGAACTATATCAAATACATTGTCAATTCTATCTCTAAATCTCATAAAAAGTCCTCCTTCCTCTTCAGAAATTACCGAATTCACGGTTGTTTTTGTTCCATAATGACTTTCAGAGATTAATACCCTAATTGGGAGAGTTAAAACTTCGCTGATCATCATCAGGAGTTCTTGGACAATTCTCAGTATTTTTGGAAACTTTTCTTGAGTTTCTTCCACCATCGATGCATCTGAGGAGATTAAACCGTCTTCACGCTCTTTTTTTAATTCTTCCCATACATTTTCCTTTAGTTCTGAAAAATTAATGCCTAAATTTTCAAGAGCCATTTGAGCGCCTTCAAATATTAAATTTAAATCGTCTTTTCCTGACATTTTTCGCACATTATCAACCATTTCAGGAGGGGCCAATCCATCCAAGAAATTTATTAATAACTGGTGATAGTCGTTAACAACATCTATTGGTATGAATAATAAAGCCATATCCTTGATTTGTCTGAATAAATATCCAATCACCTTTGCAAATGTATTACTTTTAAGTAATTTTTCAACTAATCCCCCGTATTCGTTTAAAATGTGAACAAACAAAAATCCTATAATTCTTATCATGTCGTCTTCATAATTCCTGAAATAATCAAAAAAGTGATCTGGTTCCATGTTAAGCTTGTCTCTAATGACATCAGCTAATCTTTTCTTTATGCCTTCTAATGGTTCGTCGAGGAGATCTTCCAATTTATCTAATGATATAACGTCTTGTAATTTATCGAGAAAATCCAACTTAGAATCTTGTATGAATTCTTCTTCACCCTTGCTGTCTAAAATATGAACTTTAGAAGAAATTTTATCTTGAAGTTTTACGGCCGTGACCTCTTCCCACTCAGCTAAATCGTATATTTTACAGCTAAGTTCTAACGAATCGGCACCTTTTGCTAAACATTTTGTTTCAGTGATGCTTATTCTATAATCGTTTTCTTTAATTTTCAAAATAAAGTTTGCCACGCTTTCTAACATACCACCTAAGCCAGCTGAACATCCCTCAGTATCTTTACTTAATTTCTTAAATTTAAAAGTATCCTCCTTATCATCTCCATAACCTCCGCAAATAGGATTATTTTTTATTGTCAAGAGATATTCTGTATATTTCTGTCCTTCAGTTTTAATTTCTTCGTAGGAATGTTCTCCCATTTCCATTCCAAAAACAACGGCCCACAAAACTTCGAAATACTCAAGAATTTTTTCAGGATTGCCTGGCATGAACTTGAAAATGCTCGAGTGTCGTTCGCACGACTCGTAGGCTGATCTTTTTCCGAATTCTCTAAAAATTGTAACGCTATCATCTTCGTTTTTTGTAATCGCGTGAGTTTCTTTTAAGATTTCCCTATAAAGTAACGTGTAGAATAAAGAATTTGTAGTACGAGAAAAAACTTTCATAACTTTTTTCATCAACCATTGAAATGCACCCATTTTTACATCCCACCGCCATTGTATTTAAATACTTGAATGCACGCATTATCTCCGTAAGACAACGATTCGCTTACTTCAAGGGGAGTCAATAAAATTTTCGAGCCAGAAACAGATCCATTGTTGATGAGCGATATGAGTTCTGAAATCATTCCGAGTAATATTTCACAACCCGCAAATTTACCAACATCCTCATAAAAATATTTACACAAAGCACATTTTGAATCCCTTACAACTATTAATTTTTGAGATTCATCCATTTCGACTGAAACCGAGCTGTTTACTATCTTTTTATACATTGTTGCTATGACGTTTCTTACATTAATTATATCGACTTGTTCTACAGGTTTCCAATAGTTATGAAAAGTCTTTGCAATGTTTCTCCCCATCAGTCGAAGCCTTTCTTTTACATTGTTCCCTTCCACTCCGTTGACTTTCATGAAACGGATTAGGTGATAAATCATATTCCTGCTCTGGTTCATTGTTGCATCGTAATCGACAAGTTCCTTTCTCGTGATATTCATTTTCATGCC
>JAEOTN010000007.1 GCA_016839865.1 Promethearchaeota archaeon
CCTAATAGAATGAAACTGAAACTCTAGGGTCAAACGGCTTAGTCTAATTATCGAAGATCTCGAATAATTCTCTCAAGTAGCGTAATTCTTGTTTCTAACTGTTCGACTTTACTTTGCAGATTTTCGTGTGACTGAATCAATGTATCTATGTTCATAGTTTGTGATCTCGTTTCTGTTGGTCTCGCAGAAGGAGCAGGTCTTGCAACTGGAGTAGGACGTGATGGTGGTTGATACTGTGATGGGGGTGTAATTGGTTCTGGCTGTCTTCTTTCTGCAACCGGTGGGGTGGACGTCATCGCTGCGACTTGTGATGGAGATGCCCAATCTGACATTTTCTCATTTTGTGTTGCAGAAGCTTTCTGATCGCCGAAAAGAAATGAAGCATGCTCACGCATATTATCAGTTACAATTTTAAGCTGCACCGGATTTAGAGAGAATCCTACATTGAACAGTATTTGATCGATTTTTTCTTCCAAATGGCTCGAGGTAAACCGCACAATTTGTATCTGCTCCTCAATACTATCATCTATCTTAACCTGCAAATACCAATCTTCTTTTACTTGTGACAACTCTAGGATATACTTAGTCTCTGGGATTTTTACTTGGTAACTCAAATCTTATTTCACCAATTATACGTTTTTGATGTCTAAACATATCTTATTGGATACTTCTGTATTATTACATTTTTCTCTGACATGCAAAAAAATGAATGATAATATTGTAATGTGAGTGAAATTAATAATTATGATGCAAATATTTGACTTAGAGCCTAAATAATCAAATTGATAACAATTGTGGATCTATCTATGGCATCTAGAACTTTGCAATTTGATTTTGTTGAGAAATTCCTCAGAAGTAAGGATTATGGGATTTTAGGCACAATTTCACCAGATGGCTTCCCACATTCCTCCAGTATTTTGTATAGTGTTTCACCTAGAGAGAGTAAATTTGTATTATACGTTCTATCAATGAGGAATTATAAAAAAGTAAAGAACATCAAGGCAAATCCAAAAGTGTCTTTTGTTATTCCTTTCCCCCACTATATTCTTAGATTTCCTCCACCATCCAGCATACAATTTCAAGGTGAGGCCGAAATTATTCCTTGGGAAACAAAAGAAGCTCAAGATGTATTCCAAAGGACTCGAGTTCTTCGTTTGACTCTAAAACAAGGATTGGAAAAGCCAAAAGAGACTATTTTTATCAAAATCATTCCAAGAAAGAAAATGTTTGGTTATGGTCTGGGGATGGGACTAATGGAGATACGTAAAGATGAAGCCTCAGGTGATTTTGATTGTATTATTCCAAAAAGTCGATTAGAGCGCATTCTTTGAGGTATTAGATAATTTTAATTTATCAACAAGCACTATTAACAATAATGGAGACAATACAAATAATATTGAAATGGGTACAGTTGTATGTGTAGTATCTTTCGGGTCACTCCATTGATAGTTGCCATCCTTTAACTTTAACATCCAAAGATCGTTTAGTGTGTTTTCACCATTGTAACCTCCGAATAAAAATGCTTTTTGATTGTTCTCATCATAAACAAAAGGTGCTTCATATCGAGCTGGTGGAGAAGAAGAAGTTTCAATTTCTTCCCATGTATCTTGTGAATGGTCATATTTCCATGTATCATCTATACCTTCTAAAGAAATCACACTCCCTGTTCTACCTCCAAATATAATGGAGTTTTTATTCTGTTGATCATAGATCATGGAATGCCAGTATCGGTTAGATGGTTTTATAGTAGAATTCAACTCAACCCATATGTCATTCTCACAATCAAGAACCCAAGTATCATCCTTCTTACCATAATCATTTCCACCAAATAGGATCATATATTCGTTATCACTATCATAAACCATTGAATGTCCATACCTTTTCGCAGGCTTTGTTAAAGATATTATTTGTGTCCAGGTTTTATTTTCTAGATGGTAAGTCCAGGTATCACTAAGAAGGATGTCGAACGCACCGTAACCTCCAAATAAGATTATACGGTTATTATTCGCATCATAGACTAAAGGACTTGAACTTCTCACTGGAGGTGTACTAGATTCTTCAAGATTTGTCCAAGTCTTACTTTCTAGACTAAATTCCCAAAGATCATTTACTCTTCCATATGCAGTCACACCCCCAAATAATAAAACTGAATTACTCATGGGATTATATACCATTGAATGACTGTATCTTTCATCTGGTTGTACATCCAACAATAGCAATTTCCATGAATTGGTTTTTATGTTATAGATCCAAGTATCATTACGAAGAAGAGATTCCCAGTCGTGATGCATAGGATCTTCTAGGCCTCCAAAGAGAATTATTTCTTGATTATTCGGATCATACACCATATTGGAACCAGTTCGAGGGGAAGGTTTGTTCCCATTCCCGTGTACTTTAAACGGTTCAATAGTAGTGGATGACATTATTAAACTAAGAAATAGAAAAATTTGTAGTAGGAGGCGATAATTCAATTCAATAATCCTGTTTCGCATTCGTACTCATATAAAGTACTACTCAAATTTATTTAAGAAAAGTCTATTGAACATCATTTTCGACTGAACGAAAATCTCTTCTTTCTTGACATCATAACTGGAATCAAAAGGAGTAGGACAATATTTGGATGTGTTGTCTCTTATTCTTCTTTACTTGAGGTGGAGGTTACAGTTTGAGTGGTTGGTGTCGTTATGGTTTCTGATGACGTTTCACTCGTTTGCGTTGATGAGCTGATTTCACTAGTTGTGTTATGGAAATAGTCGATCCTTGAGAATCCATAGTTTAACTCTTCATTATGGAAAAACTTAATAGAAATTACTAAACCACTCCCACGATCATATGTCCAAACTGCATTCCATCCCGGATAAAACGGATAATTATGATCTAAACCGGAACAATCTCGTAAATCTGACCACTATGAGAAACTACATACAATTCATTGGTTTCATCAATCCCAAAAGAAACAATTTGCTTAGGATCTTTTAATAGCAACATGTTATCAACGTCCCCCTGGCTAGTATACTTCAACATCCATATTCTCCCACTACCATAGTCCGCGTACAGATAATACCCATATAGATCAGGTAATTCAGTACCTCGATAGACAAATCCTCCGGTTATTGAAATTCCATCGTTGTGATCATATTCAACAATTGGTTTCTCAATTCCATCTTTATTACACGTGATTCCTAAACAGTGTTTACCTTCCATTTCATCCCAACCGTAATTTTTTCCCTTTTCAACTAGATTAACTTCTTCATATCGATTTTGTCCTACATCTGCTAACCATAAATCTCCAGTTATGCTATCAAAGCTAAATCTCCATGGATTCCGTAACCCATAAGCGTATATCTCTTCTTTGTACCCATCGGTATTATCCACAAAAGGATTATCGTGGGGAATCGAGTAATTATTTCCCGGAGATGTTTCATCAACATCAATTCTCAATAATGAACCAAGAAGAGTTGTCCTATCCTGACCATTACCATCTGGATCATTTGCCAAGCCCCCATCGCCCATTGCGATATACAGATACTCATCTGGACCAAACGTAATTTGACCACCATTGTGATTTGAATATGGTTGATTAATCTCTAAAATGATTACTTCGCTAGAAATATTTGCTTTGTTTTGATCTGTTTCATCAACTACAAACCTTGAAATGACTGTTCTTCGAGGATTATTTGCAGTATAATCAAGAAAGAAGTATCCGTTTTCCTGGTATTTTGGATGGAATGTAAGTCCAAGCAATCCCATCTCTCCACCATATGCTACTCTATCGGTTATGTCTAGAAATACACCATAATTTGATGTATTTGGATTATTATCAAATACTATTATTCTTCCAGGTTGCTCTACCACAAATATTCGATTTGATTGATCTCCAGAATTTTGTAAGTCAACAGGGTGATCGAATGTAAGACTGGGAAAAGAATTCTCCAATTTGTAGTCAATTATTATTGTTGATCCATCATCTAAGTTAATTGGAAGATAAATAAAAATAATTCCTACAACTACAACCAATGGAAAAAAAACAGCTATGGATCTAATATAATGCTTTGATCTCAATTAATCGCCGTATTTTTTACGTCTATATAATTCTTTAAATCTTGGAAAATTTTGTATCCTCTATTTAGTAACTTCAATTAATTTTTGCAATATTACGACTTATTGCTAAAATTCTAGTATATCTGCCTTTATATAGATTTAAAATAGAAGTCGCCTATTCTAGATTAGGAATATGCTTATTAAACAAGCGTATGAATTATTTGGTGCAGGCAAATTAGATGAGGCATATTCCATATTAGACTCCCAAATCTCAAAGGATAATCATGAAGAATTAATCCTGAAAGCAATCATTCTGGGAAAAAAGGGAGAAATTTCTGCTGCCAATCGATTGATCGAAAGTTTGTTTGAACAAGTTCAACTCGACGAAGTGAAATTCAAATGTCTTATTGTAAAAGCGTCCTTGTTACTAGAATCAGGAGAAATAAAAACCGCGGAGAGTGTAATAGAAGAGGCTGAGATGATATTTCCTTTACTCAAAAAGGAAGATGTTGTCTTCTATGAGAAGTGGAATGGATCTAGACTTTCGATAAAAGGCCAAATTCTGATCAAACTTGGTAATCTCAATGAAGCAATTAACTGCTTGAGTAATAGTTTAGTTATTCGACAACAACTAGATGATCAGTATGATATTGCGACTTCGTTGCTTAGATTAGGTGAAGCATATCTAATAAAAGGAGAACTGGATCTAGCACTGGGATATCATCGGTTTTCTTTACCCATATACAGAACACTGGGAAACCAAATAAAAGTTGCTAGGACCTTGCTTAATATTGGGGACATCCTTTACCAAAAGGGGAATCTAGATTTGTCCTTACAAACATTTTATAGTTGCTTAGATCTCTATGAAAAACAAGGCAACACATATTTTATTGCAAGTTGTCACTATTCAATTGGGACAATCTTTCTTCAGAATGGAGACCTAAATAAATCATTAGAGAATATTCAAAGAAGTTTGAAGATCTTCCACGAACTAGGTAATAATTACGAGATGGGGAGATCTCTTAACAAGTTGGGAGAACTGTATTTCAATAATAGTGATTTAGTACTTGCTCAACACTATTTTCAAAAGAGTTTAGAAATAAAAGAAAAGATTGGTAATTTAACTGATATTGCTAGTACACTTAACAATCTAGGGAAAACGCATGCTATTATCAAAGAATTTGATGAATCTATTTCTTATTATAATAAAAGCTTAGAAATTTTTAGAGAAAGTGGTAATCAAAATCAAGTTGCCAGCACATTATATGAACTAATTATTGCGATAATTGATTCAAATACAACTGCAGATTTAGAATTGAACATTTCTGAACTGGAGGAAATCTCAACAACTTCGATAAACCCAGTAAATGAGTTATACTACAGAATTGCACATGCATATTATCTAAAACAGGTGAAAAATGATACTTACGAGGCAATTAAGTTATTTAAGCAAGTTGTAGATGAAAAAATCATTAACTTTGAAATTTCAATTTTCTCCATGTTAAACTAC
>JAEOTN010000460.1 GCA_016839865.1 Promethearchaeota archaeon
ATGGATATTATCACTAAGATCACGGATAATCGCATAAAAAATGCCGTTACACCCCAATATCCACCTTCCGATCGAGTTCCTGTAACATACTCATCTTCGTCCACAACATCCCCAAGAATTAAATCAATATTCAGCATTGAACCGCTAAGACCAATTCCAATAAAGGCAAAACTAATCGCTCCCTGAACAAAGCTATCAATGAATGTGAGTGGAATGAGAGATACGAGCCAACAGAATTGTGAAATCATCCAAGTTTTCCGAGGACCAATCCGTTTTACAACTAGTTTCCATACACTGATAAATAAAGCGCCAACTATGAACGCTTCTCCTAATAGCAGTGAAAGATAAAATGCATCGGTAATATCTAACACAAACTCTCCATAGAGTGGAACTATCATAGGAAGTATCCCAAACACATACCAATTAGAGATTTCCACAACATTAAACCACATAAATGACTTATTCTTAACGGCAATCTTGAGAGTTTTCCAAAAACCAGGAGCCTTTTTATAATCTTGTTTAAATTCCTTACGTTCCCTCGGACCCCATATGAGAAAGACAACTATTCCAACTATTACAATTCCTGCAATTACAATACCCGCGATCATATACTTTGGAAAATTATTGAGATCGGTTAAATCCCCAATAATAAAGCCAGGAAGAAGAAAAGCAAGGAGCAGTGCTATGATACCGATAATTTGTTTGATATTCATAGCTTTAACTCTTTCTTCTGGGTCAAGAAATACTTCTGGAAACATACAAGTATGATTTAGATTATACATGGTGTAAAACAATTCAAAGGCACAGATAATTCCGATAAAATATGCCATCTTTACGGCATCACTAGCATAAAGTGGTGGCGTAAACAAGAGAACTATTGTCACAGCAAGCGGAATCATGGAAATTAAAATATATGGTCTCCGTCGACCCCATTTCGTGTTGGTTCTATCTGAGATATATCCCATAAGAGGGTCGTTAATACTATTCCATAAACTCCAAATGATAAATCCTATCGTAATGTAATTTATGTTATCCATTACTAGCGTATAATAAAACGTGAAAACATATACAGTGAAGGATTGATAGGCTATTGTATCGGACAATTGAGCGAATCCATAGCTAAACATTTGTAAAAATTTTGATTTGGGGCGTTTTTCATTCATTGTTTTTCAACTCATTTCATCAAAATAGATACATCTTGTTTGAAATATTTTGAACAACCACCCAAAGTTAGGTGGATTTTTAGGTTAATTATTAGATATAACACTAATGGATGGTTCAAACACCCTCTATCCCCTATCCAAACGGAATTAGAGACTACTTAATGGACATGCTGACTATGGATAGGCTTGCTTTTTTTAATGAGGAAACCAATCCAACCTCAGTTTTACCCACAATCAGCAAGGTATGTATAGTTGAACTGACAACTATTTAAATTTAAAGTGTGTCTACGAATTTGATTAAATATTATAAAAATATGTCTTTTCTCAGAGATTTTTTAGGTTTATCGGGCGATAGATTGAAAACTCTCATATCATTGGAACAAAGGAACTACGCAAGTTTTTATGGTTATATGATTTTTCCTTGAATATGGTTTTTAAAAAGGAGACGTATAAACGAAAAACTCATGAGGAAGCAAGAAAGCTAGCTGAGTTTGATGAGACTTCACTCGCTCATATCAGCAAAGAAATTGTTATACGTCGAACGGTTCTTATAGGTCATATTATAACCGATGTGTTCGTAGGGATTCTATTGTTTGTGATAAATTACTTCACAACTCCTAATGTTTTCACATATCCTTGGGTATTATGGGCAGTTTCAGGGATGATTTTCCTACTTTGTGTTCATTGCATTGCATATTACATTTTTCGAAGAGGATATATTTACGTTGCAACTGAGTCAATTGTAGCTCATACAGGAGCATATTTAATTGGGAACGCTTATCTATTCTTTATTAATTGGTTTTCTAATTACGGTTACAACTTATTACATCCATCAACTCCACGTGGATTTCCAACATGGGCTTGGTGGAGTTTAGGAGGATGGTCAGCGGCTCTTCTTTTACACATTATTATCTTTATAATGATTGTACCGCTTAATCACGAGCCTAAAGATGCACGTTGGTTGGAACGTAAGGTTTATACTGAGATATTGAAGGCACAAAAAAGAAAAGCAGTTCGTCAAGAGAAGAAACAAGTGACGGAGGAGAAAACATAGATGTTCTGGCTTGGAAAATCAATTCCGGTTAAATCCCCGAAAAAAGGAAAGAAAGCGAATATCAACTTAAGTCCTATCGAATTTCTGATTATGGCGCATTTACGGTATAGAGAAATACGGAATGATGGAGAACCAATTGGGCAGTACGGTTATGAGATGATCAAAGACCTTGATCGGCTGTTTGCTGGTAGTTGGGAGGCTAAATCAGGTACAATTTACCCAATCTTATCAAAGTTAGAGAGTAATAAGGAGTTTTTAACAGGAGAGAGAAAGAAGTCCCCTCTTGGACCTGTAAAGAAAGTTTACAAGTTAACTGAGGACGGTCGTGGGATTATCGACGAAATTTTAACCCAAAACATCGAAACGGATGTTGAATTTATTCAAAGGTATCTTGAAATAATGTCAATATTCGTCTTAAGTGGTCAATTTGCTCAAGATTCTGATAATTTTATGGAAAATTTTCTGACTTTTCCAGCAAAAAGCGTCAAGATCGCAATGGAAAATGTTGTAACTAAAACTGATAGAGAATTTCAAGATCGAAAATTGAAAATCTTGAAAAAAGGACTAAATCGAATTCTTCAACAAATCGAAGACAAAATAAAAAGTCTCACCGTCAATTAACTTTTTTTCCAACTTTTTCTTACTTCATTTTCATACAACTAGGCTAATTTTTGTGCATTTGAATATGTAGACATGACAAGATTTTTATTGTCATATCTACATTATAGTTCTAACAAATATTGTTACATCTATATACATAAGAGGTTCGAGTAAACAATGATTCTAAAAGGAAAAAAAAAGAAAATCACTAGTATAGCATTTATTGAACCACGAAATGAGCATTTAAATATTTATAGTCGTTTTAAATTGCCTCGATTGGGAAGTTTATTGCTAGCTACTATTATGCGAGATCTTGGTTATCAAACAAAAGCCTATTTTTTAACCGAGCAAGAAATTAAAGAGCGAAAATTAAAACCTGACCTAGTCTGTTTATCAACCATTACGTCGACTGCAATGACAACATACGACCTCGCAATCCACTATGAATGCCAAGGGATACCAGTAGTGTTAGGAGGACCTCATATCTCTGCTCTTCCAGAAGAAGCAATTAAATATGCTAACTATGTTATCACAGGAGAAGGCGAAAAATCACTCCCATTACTTGTTCAAGCGCTACAAGGAAATTATGATCTTAATGAAATTCCGGGATTATACTGGAAATCAGGAACAACGGTGCATAAAAATGCCCCAAATACACATGTTCAAGATTTAGACGAAAATCCAGCACCAGATTGGTCCCTTATGGACCGAGGGAATTCTCGGAGCAAGGGGCTAAAAGGTAAAAAAATTGGATTCCCTGTACAAACATCCCGAGGTTGCCCCCATGACTGCAGTTTCTGCTCAGTAACCCAGATGTTCGGACAAAAGTTCAGATTTCGCTCAACACAATCGATTATCAATGAGCTCAAGCAATTTGATCCAAATAAACATACCTTGTTTTTCGTAGATGATAATTTTACCGCATCTCGAAGAAGGACTATGGAACTATTAGATGCAATGATAGAAAACGGATTTGATAAGTTTAGTTGGTCCACCCAAGTTCGAGTCGAACTTGCGAAAGACAAAGAGCTTCTAAACAAGATGTATAAAGCAGGATGCAAATTTTTGTATATTGGATTTGAGTCTGTGAATCCTGAAAGTCTTATCGAAATGAATAAGAAACAAACACGAGAGTCAATCGAGTTTGCAATTAAAGAAATAAGAAAAGTTGGAATACACATCCACGGAATGTTCGTATTTGGCTTTGATTCCGATACAATCGAATCATGTAAAGCTTCAGTACGATTTGCTATTAAACATAAAATTGACAGTGTGCAATTTTTAATTCTCACCCCCCTACCCGGTACCAAGTTTTATTACAAGATGATAGAAGAAAACCGAATAGTCGACACTAAGTGGAGCGAGTTTGATGCACATCATGTAAAATTCACTCCTAAAAAAATGACTTTATCTGAACTGCAGGAACAGCAAGTATGGGGACATAAGCGTTTTTATTCATGGTGGAACAACATTGTCCGACTTATTCGAGGAAAATTGGCAGCATTTTTGATAGGGATATATGCGCATTTCCTCAATATTAAGTGGAAACGGATGGAAAGGCGTTATTTAGGAAAAATACGAAGATATGATGAATCGCACCCTAATCGACCAGAACCTGTCTACACACCTTTAGCTTCTGTAGATTGAAAAAAATGAAGATTCATTCTAGCTATACCCTTTTTTATTTAGGTCATGGAAAAAACAAGGGAATAGATTAAATACTCTCCTAATGACATTAAAAAAACTAACGCTATGATGTCAACGACAAAAACACGATTCTCAACAACCTATACTAGTGTAAATCATCAGACAAAGAGAATACAAATATGATCACAACGCAACCTCCAAAACCCACCGTTCGCTCCCGATCCGTTGCAATTGACGTCTTCAAAGGATTTGGAGTGTGGTTTATGTTTCTAATCCATGCATTTGTTCAACAAATTTGTCAAATGGACGCATCCTTGTTTTTACCAACCATTCAGCGAACAACTGGTTTTAGTAAAGTTGTATTGTTGATTTTTGGTTTGCCTATAGGAGTTATGGCCATTTGGGGATACATGTTCGGCTTCGCCTTTGCGTGCACCGTAGCTATGCAAATGCTGAGATTAGTGGATACTAATCCGAAAAAAATTCCAAAATATATGCTGAATAAGGTAATACAAGGAGTATTGATACTTTTATTATCTAGGTTTGGTCATACATTATTCCGAGGAAGAATTTTTTCGGATGGAAGTACGTTATTTCCAGGAGTGTGGGTTAGTTATAGTACAGATATCCTCGATGCTGTTGCATGGATGGGAGTATTAGTCCCAATAATAGTCTGGTTATTTTATGGATTATTTCGGATAAAAAAACCCATTAATCTTTTAATCACTTTTGTTATCCTTCTAACAGGATGGTTTGCAATAACCCCTACTGTCCTAAAATACGGAGAAATGGCCATAAGTTGGTCTGAGACAAATTCTATATATATAATCAAATGGGCTATTACTAAATTTACCCGAGGTAGATTTCGCTTATCCCCCGGTTTAGGATCTGGGTTTATGGGATGTATTTATGCAACAATGCTTTATCACAGATGGGAATTTAAGAAAATAATCCGCTTTACTCTTACTTTTTTCATGTATTGTATGATTGGTTGTGCCATTTGGTGGCTTTTCATTGAACCGAATTGGATCGCACGTTTTGCTGAAGAAACCGTTCCTATCCCCCTAACCATCATAGCTTTGAGTACACAGCAATGGTTATTGGTACTATTTATTCGAACTCAAGATTATCCGAAGAGTGAGGCTAGAAGATTAAGAGCAGCTCGTCGTACGACTTTCTGGCGTAGATACTCAATATTTTCATTAACAGGATATTCTATCAATACAGCACTTGAAAGGAAAATTTATTCAGTCTTCACATCGTTTTGGGGATCATCTGTAGATTATTCATCGTCTCCAGGAGTGATCATATGGAATGGATGGCAAGGAATTGCTTTTGTGCTATGTGTGTGGGTATTTTGGGAGCTTGTTGTAAGAATCTGGGCTAGATTTGACTATAAATTCTCATTGGATTGGTTCTTGGTTCAATTCATGTCCATGTTAACTGGAGTAAAAAAAGCTCGTAGTGCAGTGAAACCCATCATTTATGGACCTAATCATTATCGATATCGACCGATCGTTCCATTAGCACAAAAAGTTAGGGTAATTATCTAATTTTCTTATATTAATCTAATTCATATCCACAATCAACCCATGCTTTCATCATAGTTGGATTTTTACGTAGATATTCATCTACTTGTTTCTTTCCGACTTTATTAAAGGGGCATGAAAAGTTCACACAGTTGGTGCAAATTTTTGTGAATAAAATGGAAAATGCAATTATTATAGAAATGATAAACAATCCAAGCATTACCAATAGGACTATGTAATATAGTAATGAATAGCTTGAGCGATTAAGAGAGATAACTATGACGTTTAAAATCTGATTACTTAGAGGAACCAACGCGAATAACACGAATCCGAATTGTAACAATCTCTTTTCAAATCTATTCATCGGTTCTGGATGATATTTGAAGAATTTATAAAATCCATGATTTGCTAGACAATGGAGTACTTTTCCGTCTTCTGAATAGTATGGGCAATGTGAACATAAAATTCGAGTCTCAATTGTGAAAAACAAAGCATAATATCCAACAATTACTGCAAACCACCACCAATTGCCCAGTTTTGTAGCACCCCACGTAGTTCCTGCAATAATAAATAAAAAAGCGGGGCTCATTGCATATAAAAACCGCAAGAGGAGTTTTTTATCCCATTTACAGTCCAATTTCCCGTGTAATGCACAATCTTCACAAGCTGTATCTTCTTTCCAAGTACAACATGGTTCAATTGAATTTTTACTGTTTTTTTTTTTCATTAGTTACTCTCCTTCTAACCTATTAGTATTAGATAATTAAAATCCTCGGTGGCTTGTTCCATGGGAACATTAAGTTCATCGATCATAAATTACTTATACTCTAAACAAGATGTTTTATCTGGTGAACAAATTACCATGAAAAAATATGGAATTGGAACTGGAATCTTTACACTCATATTTGGAACGATTACTTATCTCTCGTTTTTCGTTTTCTTCACAATTAGGGGAGGAGATGTTGAAAATCTAGGAGAATTTTTTGCGTTTCTTGCGTTGGGACTTGTATTTTTGCTATTATCATTAATAATAGGCGTCATTTCCGGTGGAATAACACTCTTGTTTTTTATCATCACTATTGTAAGGATAATAAAAGCAATAAAAGGACCAAAAGTTGATAAAACACAAACATATCAAAGCGAACCAAGACTATGAAAGGAGCTGGTGAAAAATAAAGTATAGAAGAAAACCGGGAATTGGTACGGGAATTTTCTTTCTTATTTTTGGCACGGTTGCAGGATTCTCATGGTATATTTTTTATGTTGTTTTAAAGGGTGTAGTAGAGGTTAGTGGTGTCATTGCACAGCTTGCGGCTTCTACTCTAGGAGCAGCAGTTTTGGTTGTTTCATTAATAGTAGGGGCAGGAACGGGATTTATTGCGTTAATACTTCTAATTGTCACTATTAGAAGGATGGGTAGATTCATAATAGCCAGAACGATAGATAAACGAGATGCTGCCAAGTCTCAACAGAAAATGTAAAAAAAACTAGAGGAAAATTTCGGATGCAATCGAAATTTCTTCAAACTCACTTTTACTCAATTCAAAAGTTAGTGCACCCGCACTTTCTCTTGCATGCCCAATCTTAGTTGCACCGGGTATCGCAACAACGGTATCTCCGCTATTTGTAACCAACCAATTTAATGCAACCTGCCCTGGAAGAACATCATGTGATTGCGCAACTACCTTCAGAGTTTCTACTAGAGGTTTACTCTTTTCGAAATTTTTCTTAACGATTCCTCGTAAAAAGGAGAATTTTTTACCCACCAGTTCCGGATTGTCATGATATTTACCAGTAAGAATTCCTGCTCCAAGAGGTGTATATGCCGTAATAGTTACGCCTAATTCTTTTGCTGTATCTAAAACTCCATTATGTTCAATCTCTCTTTTAATTAAACTGTAATTAACTTGATTAGCAGCAAGAGGAATACCATGTTTTTCTAGCACCTCAAACGCGGTTCTCATTTGTTTTTCACTAAAATTGCTAACTCCCACAGATCTGATTTTATTGGCTTTAAATAATTCCACCATCTCTTCCATTTGAGACTTCACTGATGAGAAATTTAACCACGGTCCATGAATCATGTATAAGTCGATTGTATATCCATCAAGATAGCGGATGCGATCATTAATTGTTTTCCTCATGTTTTGAGCTCTTCTGAGAAATGGGCTCCATTTAGTCTCGATTATGACATCCTCATCTGCAATATCATTTGATTTAAGAGCTTGAACCAAATTAGACTCTGAGCTACCAAAACCATACATTTCCGCAGTATCAAAGAAATTGATCCCACCATCAAACGCTTCTTTGATGATACTATTTTTAACATCCTCAGAGAGAGGTTCCATTACTCGCCCAATAAAGCTATTTTTCACCCCAGACCACATCATAGTACCGATACCTATTGGAGAAATCTTAATATCGGTTTTTCCTATGGTTCTTCTACCAATCATAGTTTCAATCATTTTAATTCACTCAATAATATTAGCGAATTAAAAAATAACTAAATATTTTATACGTTGAGAGGATTGTTACATACCATGAAAGCTTTGATTCTGGGATCTACTGGGATGGTGGGTTCAGAAGCTCTTAAAGAAGCTATAAAGAATCCCGAAATTTCAGAAATTACGGTAGTGAATCGACGAAAAGTCAATACTGATGAAGGAGTTAGGGAAATAGTCCATGATAACTTTCTGGACTATTCCTCAATTAAAGAGCAGATCGTAGGGCATGAAATTGTAATCTATTGTTTAGCCGTTTACGGGGGAGGAGGACTTAGCAATGAGGACTACTTTAAGATAACCCACGACTACCCTATTGCACTCGCAAAAACCATTGAAAATGAAAATACAACTTTCATATTCTTCAGTGCAGCAGGAGCGAATGCAGAAAGCAGAATGCATTGGGCAAAGACAAAAGGAGAAACTGAGATAGATCTCCTGAAGATGAATTTCAA
>JAEOTN010000461.1 GCA_016839865.1 Promethearchaeota archaeon
ATTTCAATGACATTGTATAGATCTTGGTATGTGCATGGACGAATAATATAAGAGTTCGCAGACATGTCCATTGATTCATCAGTTTGGTTTAATTGAGACTCACGTATTGGATTGATGTAATTATTGTTTTATTTTAATTTTTGTCAATAGCAATTTTCGATTCTAGATAATTTGCGATGATCTTCAATGCAATTTCAAGATTCCTTCTATTACTATACTGGCTAACCATCTCTTGAAGGTGAGATTGTACAATTTTTCCATTGCTTATCTCAGTTTTTATTTCTCGAGCAATTTCTACCATTCTAGGAATAGCTCGTATGATATTATCAACAATTGTAATGTCTGCTTGCTGAGCAGTTCTACTAAGGGGATTTATATCAATAGTAATGACTTGTTTTCCGTCTTTTTTTAACGCCTCTGTTCGATCGCCATCTTCTAAGGGAACTAATACCACATCAGCAATCTTTATGCCTTTTGGATCGACAAACCGACGATTGCTACTTAGATTATTAATAACACTTGATTCAAACGGTTTGGTTCCAAGCAAAGTTTTTACTCCAGCTTCTGTTAATATTTTCGTAATAGCTTCAATCCTACCAGGTCTCCCATAAAATAAATTGATTTCCAGAGGTGCACCTGTTACTTCAGATAAATTTTTAATTTCTTCAGCACATAATGCTGCGACATTCCCGTTTACGCTTATAATTGGATGCTTTGCAGTCATTAAGGCAGCGATGGCTACTTTCATTGTATTAATGGCATTTTCATTGGTTTTTTCTCCAATTAAATAATCAAAGGCTTCCCCTCTGCCATGTGCAATTAATCCCGCTTCCACTACTATGTTTGAATGCATGCCATCAATAATTTTTTGACGTGTCCTCAAGGATTCGGCTCGAGGATGGTCATGTGGGATGTGTTCCATTTTATTCTACGTTTTTGTCTAATATTCGTCTTCATTTTAATGTGTGGATTTCTTTTAGGAACGAAATTTTTATGTTATAGGATAACTTAGCATAGATAGATCGTGTATAACCATGAAAGATGATAGTTTCAAGCGATACCAATTGAAAAAACAAATTAAATTTCTGAGTAGTAAGAAAGGATTCCATACAGAATTAATAACGCTGTTGATTCCTCCAGAACGCAAAATATCTGATGTTTCAAATTATCTGAAAAATGAGATCAATGAATCCTCGAATATTAAATCAAAATTGACCAGAAAAAACGTAATCGATAGTATAACAGCCTTAATTCAACGCTTGAAAACAATAAAAAGCCTACCTAAAAATGGGTTAATCTTATACTCGGGTGCCATTCCTCAAGGAAATAGTCCAGGTACAGAAAAGAATGAATTATATGTAATTGAACCAGTAGAACCCGTTTCTAATTTCAAGTATTTTTGCTCATCCGAATTTCTAGTAGAACCTCTAGAAAAAATGATTGCAGAAAAACAACGATATGGACTTGTAGTAATTGATAACAAAGAAGCTGCGATTGGGTGGGTTCGAGGTACTCAAGTAGAAGTAGTCAAAACAACTAGTTCAGGGGTAGCAAGTCAACATAGGGCAGGTGGCCAATCCCAAAGACGATTTGAAAGACTGCATGATGAAGGGATTGCATATTTTCTGAAACGTGTTGCTGAGCTCTCAAATGAAATTTTCCTCCCAATGTTGGAAGATTCCTTAGAAGGAATTTTTATCGGAGGTGCAGGACAAACTAAGAATAAGTTTGCTGATGGATCTAATTTTGACTATCGGTTACAAGATAAAATTATGGGTGTAGTGGATATTGGAGTAGGAGGAGCTGAAGGAATACGAGATTTACTCCATAACATCCAAGATAAACTTCAAAATGTTCGCTATATAAAAGAAAAGGTTCTGATGCAAAAATTCATGCATAATCTTTCTAAAGACACTGGGATGATTACATATGGAGAAAAAGAAGTTAGAAAAGGATTGGAACGTGCAGCGGTAGATCTGGTATTATTATCCGAGCCCTTGGAATCTTTTCGAGTAAAAGTCGTTTGTAATCAATGTGATAATACCGTTTTCAAGACACTGAAATCATCAGAATTAGAAGCTTATCGTAGCCAAATTAGTAATGAATCATGTCAAGAATGTAATTCAAGTTTGTATACTATTAAGGAGGAAAAAGAGTTGATAGAAGATTTTGCAGAGCTTGCACAACAAACGGGAGCAAAATTGGAAATGATATCAATTGAAACTGAAGAGGGGGAGACTCTTTGGTCTACTTTTGGCGGAATTGCTGCAATTTTACGATTCCGATTGGATTTATAATTAAGTTAATTGTGGACCAGAATTATATAATTCCAAGGTTCTTAAAGTGGGAGGAGAATAGGACTCAAATACCTCTTTAACGCTTTTAATTTCTTTTAATTTACAGAAACAATACACCGACTTGCCTAATTGATTCATACTTGCTCCGTAAATATTGAGTTTGTTCAAGTCGCTGATCAGTTCCTTTATTTCACGCATTTCTACAGGTTCTAGTATTTTGATTTCCTCAACAAATTTCTGAGACACGCGTATGAATTCTGGGAAAATAGGATTCTTTAAGAGAGAATGCATAGCTTTGGAGCCTGCTTTTATTATTAGAGGTTTGTGTTGGGGATCCGCAATTATAGATTGAGTGGGGATTGTTCCAAAAGAACCACAAATGATCTTAATTCCAGGTGGAGTAAAAATTCTATCCAACTTGAATGGAAAACCTGCAGTTGTGGTAATACTGATTCCTCCAACCAATTGTCCTCCAACTGTTCCTAATCCAGTTTTATTCATGACTTCGGCGATGTGAGCAATTTTTCCAGCTTGATTATAGGATAATCCAACCTGTAAAAGGTAGTTCAACCCAAAAGCGGTTCCAATTGCTCCGCATCCACTAGAACCATATCCAGCACCCAAGGGCATTTCATAATCATGATAAATTTCTACATCCACAGGATTTTTTATCATTGAGGAAAAATGTGAAAATACATAAAATGTGGTTTTTGCAGTTTTTGTTGATTCTTTACCATTTATCGATATAGAACATCTTGATGTTTCAGTCGATTCAAGAAATTTTGTTATCTTAATTCTGGTTTTACCAAAAACTGAAAGAGATGGTCCTCCTCCGCGAGATCCTATTTGTGATAAATCGTCAACAGGTCTTCCTCCTCCAGATTCAACGATCTGAAAAAATCCTGATATTCGATGAGGAACTAGTACAGTTACTTCCAATAGTGGTTGCA
>JAEOTN010000462.1 GCA_016839865.1 Promethearchaeota archaeon
AAACTTCAAATCATATAATGTGTTGCTATTTTACTCCCAAGAGTCGAAAAATCTCTATAATTGGGTTGGGAAAAAAGCTAAATCCGAAACCATTAAGCAAATTGAAAATGCTGAAACCCTACTCTTAGGGATGCATTCTGATATGACTGTGTTACGACATATTTCAGTAAAGGAACAGGAAAGGAATGAGATACTTCGTATGCTAGAAGATATTGGAATCTCTGTGGAAGATTATAAAGAAAGGATAAGATTATGGCGAGAATTTGAGATTTCTATCTATTCCGATATTCAAAAACTTAAGATCGAAGAAAATAATCATCTAATGCTAAACAAACTGGATAAAGCGATTGATGCTGCAGAAAAGATTGCCAATTTAGCTGAAAAAATCCATGATTTCAACCTGGTTGAGGAAAAAAAGCACTTTGTAGCAGAATTATCTGAGAAATTAGAAAAGAAGACCAAAAAAGATTCTATACTTTCCGAAATTAACCAATTAGTTCCAAAGCTTAAGAATTGCATTCATGTAAAAGAAATTGAGGATGCCGTCTCTTTATATAACCAAATTACATTGATGTACAAAACTATCAATGAAGAACCCTCAAATGAGCATAAGAAAGTAATTAGAGAATATGCTGATTTCTATACTAACTGGGAAAAGACTCAAATGTCTTAAATAGACATTTCAAAGAAAAAACAAGACTATTATTCTTCCTTTAGCCATCCTCGTGCTTTCATCATTTCTAAACGCTTAGAGTCTATTCTAGATTTAACTTTTTTATCAATTCCCCGATATCTGTTTTCGATAGTTGACCATAATGCTCCTATAGTAAATGTGATAACAAGGTTTACCGGATAATACCATAAGTATGCGAAGCTATAGCCAAAAACTTCATCAAATGGAAATATTAACCCATAAACTAAGGAAAAGTAAAAAATCTGGGTCATTAAGATGTGATAAGTAGACTTACTTAGCATAGTAATAAATCTGGCTCCTCGACCATGTGGGCTTTTTGGGAATATATTTATCAATATAAGGACAAGTAGTGCCGAATAAGGATACACAAATAGATTATAATCGAATAAACTGAAAAATATCCATCCATGACCATAATAGAAGATCAAACCTAGTGAGGTTAATCCTAAAATCCAAATTATTAAGATATTTCTTCCACTAAATAATCGGTGATCAATTCCGATCCATATTCCCAATCCAATAGCGGTTAACATCATCAAGGGTGTAAATGTGAATAAGTTGAGTCGGAAATCATAACCTAGGACTGGATCCCGTGTAGCAATGTAAAACATCCTTATTGCGAGTTGATACACAATTTCGATAATGTAACACACAAGTAATGCAATCCAAGATGACCATTTTTTGATCGTAAACAATCTGTATAGAAGTGGAAAAAGGAGAATTGTCAATATCAACATGGGAATAAACCAATTACCTGGCCCCCAAATTGGGAGCATTAATGATAGTTTTAACCATGGATTCCGCATATCAACCGGATCAGGGATAAGAAAACTTCCACCAAAAACCACATTGACAAAAAACCAGTAAATAATTGATAATCCATAAATCACAGCAAATGGAACTAAGAATCTCTTAATTTTTGGTACAAAATATTTTTTCCATGAGTATAGTGCCTTCAAAGATTGATCTTTCTGCTTTTGCAATGATTTCGTCCAATTAAATCCTAGCACGATCATAAAAACAGGAATTGCAATTCGTTCCCATAGAGTTGTGGATAATAAACGTGAGATAACCACTGATATCATCGGGTATAAATAAGCAGCTTGAGATGCATATAAGGCTATTGACCTCAGTACTTCATGTGGGACGGAATGATCCATAATTACAAGAGCAATCATCCATACTTTCAGAAAATCTACTTGCCAGAACCTATCTGTATCTGCTGCTAATTTATCAATCTCTTCGTTCTTTAGAGTATCATTTCTTTCTCGAATTTTTATTTCTTCCATAGTTCCATTCCTACTTTTGGTTATGAATTGACATTAATAAAAACAAACATGCTTAAAATACTAATTCTTTAATCCGTATACTGCCAGTTCCTGCTGTGAATGAAAATTTGAAATTTTCCACAGTTGGAAATATCTCATTTTGATAAGGCGTGAACGGTCCGGGTATTTCTAAATCGCTAGTAATAGTACCGATTGAAGTAATTGCATTTACTTGAATACCGGTTTCATCATGAAATTTATAGCGTAGATCAACCCTGCCAGTATCTGTTTCAATATTGAAAGATGCATTGTGAATCCCAGATATTTCAGACTGATCAAAATGGAAGTCTATTATTCCTTCCTTACTCGAAATATTCCACATATCGATTCTTGAAAGGATTTCAACCATATCAAAATTAATATTAAGTTTTCCAGTTACAGATTCCATGTTAATGAAAGAGCAATCTGTTGCTGTATTGTGACCAAATGTAACGGTAATATCTCCAGTAGAGGAATATATATTTAGTTGTTTGACAACCGTTGGGGTTAGAACAGAATCAAACACTAAGTAAATATCACCAGTAGCTGTAGTGATGTTATAAAATACTTCAATATCTGCACGTATTTTTATATGTAGATTGTTGTAAAAGGAGTGATCATCTGATATTTCGTATAACTTTGGAGCATAATATTCGATTTCTAGAGTATCACCTACTTCATTATAAGTGAAATTAGTCGCATCGTCAATTACAGCCTCTCTTTTACCATAAAAACGGTTTTCCGCTTCAAATACAGATTCTAGTTCCTCTTCATAACTAATGAAAATACTACCTTCTTCATTGAAAATTTGTATGTCGATAGTTGTTATATCTGCGTCGTACGTGTATTCCAGACGTTCGATTAATGAGTAGCCTAATTTTACTTCCGTTCTCGTTAAAAGAATGGCAGAAAGAGCTCCTGCTGTTATAATTATCACTGCTATAACTGAACCAAGAATGACTTTTTCTTTATCGATTTTTACCATATATTTCCAACACTTAGTTGAAGTGAATAAGTAGACAAATTGTGGAGTGCATTTAATTTTTGATGAAGTGATATTCAAC
This sequence comes from Promethearchaeota archaeon, assembly GCA_016839865.1. The sequence continues at coordinate 3,066 of JAEOTN010000462.1, forward strand.
TACATAGATAATTGGGAATACTGAAATTATTCTCTTCCTTCCTTGGAAAACAGTGAAAGATCATGCCAACCAATAAGATACAGTGTAATTAGAATCGTTATAATTATGAAAACAATTGGATGGAAAAACCACGTAATTGCAGGGATTAGAAAATATAGACCTCGAATTCCACTCATCCAATTATTTTGTGCGGAAAGAAATGACTTTTGCATAATCTTATAAGTAGATTCAAAGATTTCGTCACGTTTTTTCGTATTTGCAGTTATAAGTAATTGACTTCGTTGAAGCATTCTAACACTGAAAATAAAATAGAATAGAGAAATTATGGAAATTACTCCCATTAATGTTATTTGTACAATTCCTATAGGTACATTACTGCCAACGTATAAAAAATCTCGATCTAGTTCTGGACTCAGTAAATCTCCTGAATATAATCCTATTATTATGCTTAGGAATAGAAGTAAAGCTGAGATAAAAATTGAATTTGACATTATAGAATTGCGGATGGTTTGCACGGTTACTAAATGGGAGAGGTCATCAATTCGTGAATCTACCCAATCTTTGTAAATGCGATTCAGTGAAGTTCGATTATATAACTTTCCTGTTTTCTTACAGATAAGCATTAAAGTTGCATAAAGAATAACACATCCTAAAAATAAGAAGAATGAAATTTCATCTAAACCAAACATTTTCTCGTGGTTAAGACAATGAAATTTTCCTAATTAATACTGATCCTTTCATTTCATTTAGGTGGATTCTGACTTCTCTTTTTCTTTCGTTCTATGACAAGTAGGATATAGAGTGTTAATCCAACTAGAAATATTCCGATATCAGCTATTAAGGCGCCTGGAATGGTGGAGTATAATCCAAGTCCGATTCCTTGTGAATCATTGAATACTAGTGGAATAAGATTACCAGAATCTCCAAACGCTGTCATTGGCCATCCAATAATATCCAGAATGGTATGACTGAGTATTAATAATCCCATCATTATGCTAGTATACAAAATTGGGATATTTTTACCTATTTGCCTATTTTTCTCCCTCTTCTTATTATAGAAATGTATGCATAACGCGGTTATTGAGCCACCAAGGATTGACCAAACAAAACCCATGAATAATCCATGAGAAATCCAAAGTGGTATTCCAGGATAATATATTCTGAGAAACATCAAGAAAAATTCAACGATATCAATAAAAAAACACGCAATTAAAAGAAAAACGACATTAACCTTGGACATGATTCGTTTGAAAGCGAATCCCATACCGAAATGAGCGAGAGCAGGCAATTTCACAGAAAAAATGGAATTTTGAATATTTAAAGCATTGCAAGACCAGTAAGGCTAGATATCCCTTGAAGTTTGCTCGATGTTCTTTACTATTTCATTTTTCTTCAAAGCTTGCTTTTCACAAGTGCAATTAAAAGCAGTGCGCCAACAATTTGGACATTCTTCGTTATGACAACCGTAATGATGATAGTGTTTCGGAGAAATTAGTATTCGACATTCTTTACAGCGTTTTCCTAATGTTTCTCCCCCGTAAGATACAACTTTTCTTGAATACCATTTATCGTTGACTTTGATTTGATCAAACTCACAAGAATCCGTAGATTCCGACATTTCAAGACCGCAATATGGACATTTAGCATTTTGCATAGATTTCCCTCAAAATATCTAATGCTGTAAACATAATCGAATCTTATCCATAAAAATATTCGGAAAAGAAATGGATTCTAAATTAACGGAACAAGTTCTCAATTTTCTTGGTTATTTGCGGAATTAATAAATGCCAGAATCCTAGCTTAGATCGACTTTTTGTAGTTATCGAGATGAAATTCGTCCGTTGTTGTGTTTTTTCTGTCATCAAGGGATAAATAAAGTGAAAATTGTCGCTGTAATCGATTCGTATTGATGAAACTCCTACCTTTTTCAGTAATTGGGTCAATTTTTCTGAACAAGAAAGAATTGATCTGAAATCTACAAGATGAACGTTAGTGAGTATATCTAACCTTAATTCGTTCGTTCCTATGGAATTTAGACTTTTACCATCAATGTGCACAATAACTGTATCTATATCGAGAAAA
>JAEOTN010000463.1 GCA_016839865.1 Promethearchaeota archaeon
ATTGAGTTCTTCCCCATTTGGATCGATCAACACTCCACCTGCTTCCTTCAGAATTATGGCAGCAGCAGCAATATCCAATGTTCTCGTCTTATTTTGGAGGTTCATAAAAATATCCAAATTTCCTTCAGCAAATAGAGTTAAAGCAAATGCATCTGAACCAATAGAACGAATACGAATGGGCTTACACTTATCAAAGAATTCAGCATATCTCTGCGCATAATCGTTTAAAGGTTCGTTTACTGAGAAATTCATACCAAAAAGACATTTTGGTAGATTTTTGCGATAATTGACTTGAATTGGAGTGTCGTCATTCTTGATTGCACCTTTTCCTTTTATTGCAGTATAAATATCACCGTTGTAGATATTCAAAATCACACCACAATCAATATCATTTAGGCGAGGACCTGTTGCATGAGCTATTGAAATACAAGACATAGGGAAACCAAAAGAGGCATTATGACTTCCATCTACTGGATCAATAACCAAATAATCATGAATATCTTCAGATTCTTGTTGAGTGAAGAATTCTCCTTTTTCTTCAGATATAACTTTAATATTTTCTGGAACTTTTCCTATTTCTTTCAGGATTGCATTTTCACATAGTTGGTCAATTTTTAACGTAGTATCTCCCAAATCATTCTTCTGGATTTGCTCTCTTGCTTCGGGAGTACCGATTATGTCTCTAATATTCTCAAATCCTTTTTTCGCCGCAGCTATGATGACCTGTAACCAACACATTGAGTCCATTTACTTTTACTTCTCCTATTAATTAATTAGTCTAAGTAAGTAAAAAATTGATCATCCTTAATATTTGAGAAGAAGTTTTCATATATCTCCCCCACAAGTACAAAATATAGGTCACTCGAAAGGTCCAAACTTTCGGTTTTTGGATTTAATACCATAAAGATGGTGTTGTAAGTCCTGAACCAGTTCCGAACAGCACTGTTTTATCAGATTTATCAATAAATCCATTCTCTGATAATTTTTGAACAGCAGCTACTGTTGCTGCAGCTTCCCCAGCAATCATAATTCCCTCTTTCTTTGCAAGTAAAAACATTGCTTTTTTAATTTCTTCATCCGTAACAGCAATCGCAGTTCCATTTGACTCTCTAACTGCTTGAAGGATTAAATAATCACCAATTGCAGCAGGAACTCGGATTCCTCCAAAAAGAGATTGAGCACTTTCCCATGCAGTTGCATGTGTATCACCATTTTCAAAAGCACGGACTATAGGTTGACATCCTGCAGGTTGAACAGATACCATTTGGGGACGTTTACTACCAATTAGTCCTATTTTTTCCATCTCATCGAATGCTTTCCACATACCAACTATACCAGTCCCTCCACCTGTCGGGTAAATCACAACGTCTGGTAATTCCCAGTCGAACTGCTCAGCTAGTTCTAATCCCATGGTTTTCTTCCCTTCAACTCGATAGGGTTCTTTCAATGTGGATACATCAAACCAACCATTTGCTTTACCCATTATCTTTGCTTTTGCTCCGGCGTCTGTAATTAGTCCATCCACTAAGGTTAGTTCTGCGCCCATACACTGCATTTCTAATTGAATAAACTCGTTGGTATCTTTGGGTGCAAAAATATGTGCTTTTACACCGGCATGAGCTGTGTATGCAGCTAGTGCAGCTCCAGCATTACCAGCAGTAGGAATCACAAATTCTTTTGCTCCTAATTCTAAATTTTTCGCAACTGCAGCACATAATCCTCTACTTTTAAACGTAGCGGTTGGATTTTGACCCTCATCCTTTATGTATAAATTATTTAAGCCTAATATTGGTCCTAGATTTGTCAAGTGAACAACCGGAGTCCATCCTTCACCTAGAGATATTCTATATCCCTCATTTTTGACAGGCATTAACTCGTGCATCCGCCAGATATCATAGCGGTTTCGATATCGAACCGATGATTTTGTTAATGTTTCTTTAACTTGCTCCAAATCATATTTCGGATATAAAACTTTACCACAATTTATGCATACAGTATTTAAAATTTCTGCATCATGTGTTGTACCACAATAAGTACATTCCAAATGTATCAGTGAAGAGGGTGAAGAAAATTTCGATTTTAGCTTTGAAGCATTAATGACCATAATACTAAATAGTAATCGTCCTTTATGAAAATGTCCATAATATGATATAAGAAAAGTACTCAAAACCGACAATAATGTATTATTATTGTTCTAATGTCGAAATTAAGCGTATCATGAGCAAAAAATTTATTTTCATTCATGTCAATTGATGATTATGACTTCTAAGCCAGTCGGACCATATAGTCCATTTCGAGTAATTGGAAACCAGTTATATGTAAGTGGTCAAATCCCAAATAATGTAGATATAGATGTCGCTACCCAGACAAAACAAGTGTTAGATAAACTGAAAGCTCTTGTAGAGCAAGCAGGATTCAAAATGACTGATGTCATGAAATGCACAGTATTCTTAGCAGATATTGAAGATTTTGCAGAAATGAATAAAGTCTATGCAAGCTATTTCACAGAACCCTATCCATGCCGTGCAGCTGTTGCTGTTAAGGACATCGTGAAGAAAGTGAAAGTAGAGATAGACTGCTTTGCAGTAAAACAATAATTATTATTTTTTCTCTTCTTTTCTACACCAAATCCTAATTTTTATTTTACAAATTATTTTTGAAGTAACCAATTCAATAATTCTTAATGAAACAACTCAACATAGCCGCGATAGGGACTGGTGGAATTTTCAAAATAATTCAGTTCATGATTAATAGGAACAAAAGAGCGAAGTTGGCCTGCCTAGTTGACATAAATGAGACTTCAGCTAAGTCATGGTCCGAGAAACTTAGTATTCCTTATTGTTGTTCCACAGATGAGTTCTATAAAGACCATTGCGAAGATGTTGATGCAGTCTATATTGCAACTCCACATTTTACACATACAGCGATGTTAGATGATGCTATTGACAACAATATTAATATCTTCATAGAAAAACCTCTCACTACTAATTTGGAAGATGCAATCCGTATTGTAAACAAGGCTGAAGAAGCTGGAGTGAAAATTGGAGTCGATTTTCAGAATCGATATAACCCGCAAGCTGTAAATATGGCACGTGCAGTGCAAGATGGGTACCTTGGTCAAGTAATGTATGGAACTGTTAATGTACCGTGGAAGCGAACCAATAAATACTATGAAGAGGGACCATGGCGTGCGAAATGGGATACCGCTGGTGGAGGCACTTTAATGACTCATGCAATTCATTTCATCGATATTCTAATCTGGGCGTTAGGGACTCCTGTTTCTGTTACGGGAAAAATCGCGACCCGTCGTCATGATATCGAAGTAGAAGATGTAGGAATGGGTTTAATTGAGTTTGAAAGTGGTGCAATTGCCCAAGTTCTAAGTTCTGCAGCAAATGACCCTGGGGCAGGTACACAAATAAGCATTTTTGGTGAGAAAGGGAATATATTATTCGGAGGATCAATTCTATCTCTTGTAAAATGGCAACGGATTAAACGCAAGAGATATCCGTTAGATGCAAAAGGTACATTACATTACGGAAAGATTATAGATGCATTCATTAGCTACGTTATGGATAATAAACCATTCAACGCTACGGGTCGTGAAGCTTTAAAGATCACAGCCGTACTCGACGGGATTTATGAATCTTCCCGAACGGGAAAAGAAGTAAAAATCGACACTTCAATTTTCTAATTCCTCTTAATTTTTTAAATTACCAATATGCATTAACATACTTATTATATTCATGTAGAGACTTCACTGACACATTCTGATAATAATCTGCTAGAGTTTTAATCCCTCTATCATGGAGATCCGTCAGTGCTTCAACTAGGGATTCTAACATTTGCATATTTGTGATTACAGGGATGTTAAATTCCACGGCTTTTCTACGTATCATATATTCATCTTCGGTAATAACAGAATTATCCGGATTTTTGTGCGCTTGTGGAATATTTATCACCAGAGAGAGTTCTCGATTCAAAATTGAATCCATTATATTCGGTTTCTTTTCCGGTTCTCTTACTTTATGTAAAGTTTGAGCCTTAATTCCGTTAGAGGATAACACATCAGCAGTATGAGGAGTTGCATAGATCGTATGACCTAATCTTTGCAGTAGTTTTGCTGCAGGTACTATAGCTTGTTTAAGCTCTTGACCAGCAACTGTAATCAATATGTTTCCAGGTTCAATTGGGACGTTAAATTCGGCAGCAATCATGGATTTGATTAAAGCATCCGGGAAGTCTTCCCCAATGCAAGCAACTTCCCCTGTTGACATCATTTCTACCCCCAAGATCGGATCTGCCCCATCCAAGCGCATAAATGAGAATTGAGGTACCTTAATCACATCATAAGGAGGAATTGAGTGTTTAAGTAATTCTTGAGGTATTTTTCCCCCCAAGATTACTTTTGCTGCCAATTTGATGATATTTATACCAATCGATTTAGATACATACGGCATGGAGCGAGAGGAGCGTAAATTCATCTCAATTACATAGATGTTAGGACCTCGTACTAGAAATTGAATATTGAAAGGACCTTTTACATTCATTGCAAGTGCAATTCGCTTTGTTATATGCTGAATCTTCTCCCACATTTTGAATGGAAGAGATGGAGCTGGCAAGCACATGGTTGCATCACCCGAATGTACTCCCGCATTCTCGATATGTTCCACTACCGCAGCTATGAAGACATTTTCTCCATCTGAAACTCCATCACATTCAATTTCTCGAGCATCCGTATAAAATTTAGTTATAACTACAGGATTGTCTTTGGAAACTACTGCTGCTAGTTGCAAAAAGTCCTTTAATTCTTGCTCATTGTCTGCTACTCGCATAGCTGCTCCACTCAAAACGTAGCTTGGACGGACTAACACAGGATACCCAATTTCTTCAGCAAATGCTACTGCATCTTTCAATTCCCGTAATTCCGCCCATCGAGGTTGATTAATCCCCAATTCATCCATGATATTACCAAATTTCATACGATTTTCAGCATTATCAATGTCTTCTCCCGTAGTCCCCAGGATGTTGATGCCCCCTGCTTCATACGCTTTCTTGTATTTGGTGAATTCGTGAGTAATGTTATTCCCAATTTGGCCTCCCACTGATGTAATCATCCCATCAGGATATTCTTTATGCACAATATCAAGGATTCTCTCCGCACTTAATTCTTCAAAATATAATTTATCACTCTCATCATAATCCGTACTCACTGTTTCTGGATTGTAGTTAATCATGATGACTTCATCGACCCAATTCTCGCGGAGTGCATTTGCCATATTCACACACCCCCAATCGAATTCGACGGAGGAGCCGATACGATATACTCCTGATCCCAAGACAATTACCCTCTTCTTCCGGTTTTGTGTAATCGAACTCGTTCGTTCTTCTTTGGTTTCATAATGAAGGTCATCAGTAGATCCCCCATATGTAATATATAGATAATTTGTAGAAGCCGGCCATTCAGCTGCTAATGTATCAATCTGTTTAGTCACTGGGTAAATCTCATTCTTATGACGATATTTTCTAACAACATGGGAGTCAGTATTAAATGATCTACTTATTTGTCCATCGGAAAATCCATAACGTTTTGCATACTTAACCGCTTTTGCTTTAAGAGAATTTGGAGTATTATCATCAATTTCCTGCAACATATTCTCGATTTCTACGGTGTGCTGAATTTTGTACAAAAACCATTTATCAATTTTGGTCAGATCATATATTTCATCGATACTCAATCCTTTCTTAAGAGCCACAGTAATTAGTAGAAAGCGAATATCGGTTGGATGAGAGAGTTCATGCTTCATATCCTCCAATGGAATTTGCATCCAATTGGATTCCAAGTCATTATTTACAAGACCTCGCATTCCTGTGTTTAGCATTCGAATGGATTTTTGCATTGCTTCTTCAAAATTCCTTCCAACCCCCATAACCTCGCCGACAGACTTCATTTGAGTACCTATTCTGCGAGATACTCGCCGAAATTTCTCAAGATTCCACCGAGGTATCTTAATCGCTACGTAATCTAATGCTGGTTCGAAACACGCTGTAGTAATATTCGTAACTTTATTTCGCAATTCTACTAGTGTATAACCTAATGCAAGCTTTGCTGCGATGTATGCTAGAGGGTATCCAGTTGCCTTACTGGCAAGTGCTGAACTCCTACTCAACCGAGCATTAACTTCTATGGCTACGTATCGCTTAGAATTTGGATCTAAGGCGTATTGGATGTTACATTCTCCGACAATTCCAATATGCTTTATAGCTTTGATGGATGCTGTCCTGAGCATCTGGTACTCTTCATTTGTCAATGTCTGAGAGGGTGCTATGACAACAGATTCACCTGTATGAATCCCAACAGGGTCAAAATTCTCCATATTACATACGGTTATCGTGTTATCGTTCCAATCACGTACCACTTCGTATTCTATCTCTTTCCAACCACCCACATATTCCTCTACTAATATCTGAGATATGACTGATTGTGCTAAAGCTTTATCCACGAGCGCGTTAAACTCTTTTTTATCATGAGCGATTCCTGAACCTTGTCCACCGAGCGTGTAAGCGACACGTATCATCAAAGGAAAGCCAATTTCTTCAGCAATTTTCCATGCTTCTTCCTTCGTAGTTGCAGTTGCACTTTTACAGATACCAACTTCACACTCAATCATGCATTGCCGAAAAAGCTCTCTATCTTCTGTGTCTTTAATGGCTTGAATCGGGGTTCCTAACACTCGAACATCATATTTTTCAAGAATCCCTTTCTCGAACAATTCAACCCCAACATTTAGAGCAGTTTGACCTCCGAATGACAACATTACACTATCTGGTTTCTCTTTTTTAATTACAGATTCAACAAATTCTGCTGTAATGGGTAATAAGTAGGTCTGATCAGCGAGATTCGGATCGGTTTGGATAGTCGCTATATTTGGATTAATCAATATAGTGTATATACCTTCTTCTTTGAGAGCTTTCAGCACTTGAGAGCCGGAGTAATCAAATTCTCCTGCTTGACCAATTCGGATTGCACCGGAACCTAGCACAAGCACTCGTTTGATATTCTTGTCAATGGACATTAGTGCATTCCTCCATTCCCATTATTGAGTGTGCGTTGTGTGAATGCTTGCACCGCCATATTTCGAACGAATTCATCAAACAAATAGGTAGTATCTTCAGGACCTGGATATCCCTCAGGATGGAACTGCACAGTGAAAATTGGTTTAGTCGGGTGATAAATTCCTTCATTAGTCAAATCATCTGCATTTTCAAATAATGGTAAAAATCCAGAATGTGAACTTTGTAAGGAATCTGTATCTACTCCAAAACCATGATTCTGACTTGTAATATATGCTTTTCCTGTTCGTTTATCCACAACAGGCTTATTTCCACCACGATGCCCAAACCTTAATTTGTATGTATCCCCTCCGGCTGCAAGACCGATGATTTGATTCCCTAAGCAAATTCCTAATGTCGGGACGGAATTTTCAATCAATTTTTCTGCCATTTCAACGGTTTCAGTGCATTTCTTGGGATCACCCGGTCCATTACTGATGAGAACTCCATCGGGATGATTATTCATAATATCTTGGTAACTTGTATGGTAAGGAACTACGATTACTTTTAGATTTCTCTTGATTAATTCCCGCAAAATGTTGTTTTTTATTCCGCAATCCACTGCAACCACAGTCCCTATGGTTTCTCTACCGTTGTAGATGACGGGTTCTTCTGTACTTACTTCTTGAACAAGATGGCGCAAATTTGGATCTTCTACATTTACAACTTGCTTGAGAATTTCTTCTTCAGGAGGAATTTCATCTTCAGATTCGTAAATGTGAAGCAATCCAGGTTGCACTCCTTCGGTTCGTAATATTTTCGTGAGCTCGCGTGTATCAATCCCTTCTATTCCAGGAATGTTTTCTTCAGTAAGAAATTCGTCAATTGTTTTTGCAGATTCATAATGTGAGGGTTGATTACATTTTTCGTGCACAACGA
>JAEOTN010000464.1 GCA_016839865.1 Promethearchaeota archaeon
AGTAGAAACATCCATTTTCGATAAAATTCGTGTGGGAATACATCAAGGAAATATAATCTCATAATTCATTTTTTTTTGACAAAAATTTCGGGAATATTTTGTAATCCTTAATTTCTTTATCATCGAAAAAAATAGAAAATATTGAAAAAATAAGCAAGGATTTTCCATTCAATCAAGCATTCTCGAATCGTTCTACTGCGATAACAAAATCTGCAAAAAGTGGTTTATTTGTTTCCAATTTATGGTAAGAGTAACTCAATGGGAAGCAGTTGAAACAATTCCATCTCCGTATTTCTGTATCCCCTTCAAACATTACAATAGCCATATTTTTTCTTAAAATAGTAAGGTCACTCATTACACCCCCACTTTGCATTATCATTTCAACCCAATTCATAAATGGGGTTTCCTCCGAGAGCGGTATGTTATGTATTGTTACATCATTATAGGTGATTCGACCCGGTCTTTTAAATTGCAGGGGATTATCTCCATTCAAATAATTAATAACTTCTGTTCCCACCCCCAATCCAGATATAGAGTCAACTTTGGTGACAACAACACCTTCTATTTCAACCATATAGGATATATTAGAACTTTCATTCAATCCTGAACTACCAATCCTTGCATTACCTCTTGCTTTTACTCGTCTATTCATGATTATAACCTTGTTTGTTTTTAGCAAATGATTCTCTGATCAACACTCTAATAAACCTTACTTTCAGCTTAATACTACAAAATGATTGAAGATTTCTCTTAAATTACTCAATTACACTATCAGAATGGGAGTTAAACCTTTGTTTTTAACCCATTTCTGAAGGAGATTCTAAATTTTTGATGGAATTGGTTTAATCTTTTTGTCTCGTGGTGATGTGTTTAGAAAAGAGTGTTTGTCATACTCCAATTTATTGTATGAAATTATCGAAAGTGATTTTTGATTTAACTCGAAGGATTTTTACTTTGACTGTTTCTTTTGAACACTCAAATCTTTATTTTTTGATCACATTATGCATCGAACCGCTATTATATCCCTTTAAGTCTATTGTTACAAATGCAAATCCAAGTTCAGTGAATTTTTCATTAATTTTTTTACGGATATCTTCAGAAACTACCTTATCGAAAAGGATTGGAGTTATTTCAATTCTTGCGAGAAAATTTTGGGAAGGATGTAGCATCTGTGTTCTGAGGCGTAGAGGTTCTTTTGTACCGTCTAGAACATCTCGGAGAAATTGCTCCGCTTTATCAATTTTTGTCAATAATTCCTCGGAAAGGGGTAAGTCGAAGGGAATTCGGGATGCTAGACATGCTTGCGGTGGAATATTGACAGAAGGTAAATTTAAAAGCTCGGTTAGTGCGATAATTTCTTGTTTAGATATTTTTGCTTCGGCGAGGGGTGATTTTGCTTGGCTTTCATCCAGAGCTTTTAGACCAGGACGATCTTGGGAGAGATCAGAAAAGTTAGTGCCATCAACTACCAAGTCAAAATTCTCAGCATGAGCTTTATTCTCTAATGTTTGCAGTACTGTTTGTTTACAGAAATAACAACGGTAAGGGGTATTATCCAATATTTTCTCTACTGAAAGTGCGTTAAAATCCATTATTTCGAAAGGAATATTCATTGCTTTAGAGAATTTTTGTGCTTGTTCAATTTCGATTGATGGAGTCAGTTGGGAACGGATTAAAACTGCTTTTACTCGCTTAGCAAACTGAATGGCAAAATAACTGACTAAAGTACTATCAATTCCACCAGAGAACGCAATCAGCACCGACTTATTATGAAACATACCTCTAATTATCGCAATTTTTTCCTCAAGTCCTTCATCGAGCGACACACTCCTAATTGCCATAATTTCATTCTTCATTTCTATCTCATCACTTGCTTTATACCAAATTGTTGAATTCTAGTTTAAAATCCTCGGAAGAATGAATGTGGTTTATTCTCTAATACTGTTTCTATAGCTTCTTTCAAAGCGTCCTTTACTTTTTTGGTCAGTTGTTTGAATGTCATATGTCAAGGATAGAGTCATTCAACAAAAAAACACTCCCTTCTAAATAGTAGGGTAATCATAGATCTGATAATTAAAAAACTGCTAATGAAGATATCTACTTCATTTTCTAAAGCGGAAATATTGATTTTTGAAAATAATAAATTTAAAACGCTGCGTGTATTCTTTAATCCCTTAGATTTCTCTGATTTGGTTGTTGAAAGGCCAATTAGTAAAGGGATTATTAAAACATCCAAAAAAACTATAGAGGTATTAATTAACTGAGATAATCTAGGATACAGGAAGATATTTGATATAATACCTTTAAACATACCAAGAAAATAAAAAAAAATAAGGTAAATTTTGTCATATCGGATTTTTATGGTTTTTAGCACTATCTCTTCTTCGCTAATCATTAGTTTTTTATTGATTTAGTTTTGATTCTTTTTCGAACTGTATATGCAGTGGAAAATATCATCACAATCGCAATGGATAACACAATTACCAATGGATATCCGGGAATTCTTGGTTCTGGTTGACTAGCTTCCACTGTTACTTTAACTTCATCTTGAACACGTCCACCAAATCCATCCAAAACTACTATTGTCACATTATGTTCTCCGACTGATAGACCATCAACATTTATCGTAATTGTTTCTTCAGATGTCCAAGTCTGATCAATTTCTCCGGTGAGTGCTACTGAGTCAATGTATATTGTGTATACTGGATTTAATACGGTATCATCAGAGAATGTCCATTGTATCGTATTTCCTGTTTCTCCTTCTGTGTACGAAATATCGCCCGGATAAGAACCCACATGAGTTGGTAATTCATTCACAACCACTGTAACATCCACTTGATCTTGCAACTGTTCTCCCAATCCATCTTTGACCACAATAGTGAAATTGTATTCTCCGCTAGAAAGTCCGTCTATATTTACCGTTATTAGCACATTAGATGTCCAAGATACGTCTGTATGACCTACAATTGGACTACCTTCATTATAGATGGTGTATGTTGGATTCAATACAGAATTATCAATGAAAGTCCATTCTATGGTGTTCCCAGTAGTTCCAACTGTGTAACCAAAATCTGGTGGCGTCACCCCATCATGTACTGGGGGATCGTTCGTTACTGTAACATTCACTTGGTCTTGTGTCTGCTCTCCTAACCCATCCTTAACTATAATTGTGAAGTTATACTCACCGAGGAAGAGTCCATCCACATTTATGGTGATTGGTGTTCCAGAAGTCCAAGATACATCTAAGTGCCCGGAAACCGCCACAGATTCGTTGTAGATCGTGTATGTCGGATTGGATACAGTAGTATCAGTGAAATTCCATTCTATTTCAATCCCCGTTGAACCATAAGTATATGAGAAATCATCCGGTGTTGGTCCGTAATGGGAGGGACTTTCAGTTGTAACCGTCACGTTTACTTGATCTTGTATTTGCAATCCTAGTCCATCATTAACCACAATGGTGAAATTGTATTCAGCGATAGTAAGTCCGTCCACGTTTACGGTGATAGGTGTTCCTGAAGTCCAAGGTTGATCTATGTGCCCTGAGACCGCCACAGATTCATTGTATATCGTATAGGTTGGATTTAACACAGAATCATCTGTAAAATTCCATTCAATTTCATTACCGGTGTACCCATAAGGATAAAAAATATCATCTGGTGTAGGACCATAGTGAGTCGGCGCATCGTTCGTAACCGTAACGGTTACTTCATCTTGAA
>JAEOTN010000071.1 GCA_016839865.1 Promethearchaeota archaeon
AAATTTATGGATAAAATTGGTCATTATTCTGGAAATAAAAGGTTAGATTGCCAAAATCTAGAAGAACCAGACGCGGATACTGAAAAAATTAGGGAGAGGTGGTTAAGAGCCGACAGAGAAGTACCTATCAAGCGAAAATTAAGATTATGGAAGAACACATGCCCAGTGCTAGATGATTTAATCATTCATCAAGTGGGAGAGTCCCACATCGATTGTGCTTGGATGTGGAGGTATGAACAAACTCGAAAAAAAGCGCAAGTTACTTTTAGAAAAGCAATACTTCATGCTAAGATGTTCCCAGAATCGTTCTGTTTTGCTTTAAGTGAGCCATTGCTGTTAGACTGGATTAAACAAGATGATCCAGTGCTATTCAAGCAAATTCAAGCTACTGTAAAAACCGGAAATATAGAACTCGTAGGGGGCTCCTATGTAGAGCCCGATTGCATGATGCCTTCCGGAGAATCGTTTGTAAGACAGAGGTTATACGGAATGCAATTTTTTAGAGATAATTTTGGCATCCTTCCCAAGGTGGAATGGTTTTTAGATTCATTCGGTTATAACCGGGGCTTATCTCAAATATTAACTAAATCGGGAGCAAAATACTTTTGGACAACAAAGATTACCTGGAATCTTCAGACAACCTTTCCTTTCGTGAATTTTTGGTGGCAAGGACCAGATGGCTCGAAAATATTGACGGGTCATTTTCAAATGGGAGGGGAAGGTGCCATAAGTTCTTGGAAAAGATTTGGAGTAGGACATCGTCTCCTAAAAGAAAACGGGCAAAAAATTTGGAATTATGAAGATAATTATGACGATCTCATTAATCATATGGAAGAAAAATATTGTCCTCACGTAGGATATTTCTTTGGGTTAGGTGATGGAGGTCACGGACCTACTCACAAGGAAGTCGCAATAGCTAATGAACTTGCTAAACTCCCTATGTTTAAATGGAGTCGCGTAGAAAATTTCTTCGAGGAATTAAACAAATATTCCAAACATTTTCCAATTTGGGATGATGAATTATATCTTGAAAATCACCGGGGATGTTTTTCGAATCATTCTGATGTTAAAAGACATAATCGCAAATTTGAAAATCTCTTAATTTCCCTTGAAATTCTAGCTGTCCTGACCTCGTTAATTAATCCAGATTACACCTATCCTACTGAACTACTTGAACAGCTTTGGAAAATTACCTTAAAAAACCAATTTCATGATGTTTTACCTGGCACTTCCATTCCTGAAGTATATGATGATTGTTGGGACGACTGGAAACTACTAGACCGTTCGATTTCCAATATAATAAAAAAAATAGGTTCGAAATTATTGTCCCAAAAAGATAAGCAGAATTTAAAATCTAGTGTGAATTTCTTGCTATTTAATTCTCTACCTTGGGAAAGGATGTCAAGAGTTTTTATTCCTGCCTCAATTTTATACCAAGATCATTCCCAAGATAAAGGCTGGAAACCTAAACCCGCAAAATTACAATCTTTAAATTCAGAAAAGATCGAATGCATTTGTCAACCAGTCTCTAAAGATGATGACTCCTGGAAATACCCACAGTCTGCTGGCTGGTGGACCATCGTTACGTTGAAACCATTATCCTTAACTCCTTTTAATTTGGTTCTGAAAGAAGAAATATCGAATCAATCTCAAATTAACGCATCTACAAACATAATATCAAACGGAATAACACATTTAGAACTGAGTCAAACCACGGGCGCATTTGTAGATTTACGCGTGGAAAATCTTAACAATAAATCAAATCTTTTGAAAGGCATTTCATCTAACCTCACAAAAGGTTTTCTTGACGATGATAAAACATGGCCTGCCTGGAATCTTACTCCTGAATATTGGAACTTTCCTTTGGATTTACCAAATGATAAAGGAGTAGAAATTGAAGTAGTCGACAGCGGTCCTGTTTTTGCGTCCCTTCAAATCACGCGTTTATTAGGAAAGGACAGGGTTGTTCAAAAAATCACCCTATTTAAGAATTTATCCGAAATCTTTATTGAATATATTGCGGATTGGAGTCAACCAAACATAATGCTCAAAATATTGTATAGTACCGCAACAAATTCAGAGATAGTCACTGCTGATGGGGCATACGCAATAGTAAATTTTAAAACTAATCCTGAAACACCTTGCGATAAGGCTCGGTATGAGAAAATTTGCCATAAATTCGTTGACATAAGCTCTCCGGATAAGAAATGGGGTGTGGCATTAATCAATGAAGGAAAATATGCATTCGATGTTAATGGTGGCGATATTCGTTTAACTCTTATGAGGTCTTGCCGATATACCCCCCCTTCTCCAGAAGCATGGGTGAATCTGGAAAGAAAACTCAACCAAGAGGAATGTGATCATGAACCACCCGAATTTAGTGAACTCGGACCTTTTCGATGTAATTATGCATTATATCCTCATAGTGGAAGCACTTTAACCAATCCTGATGGTACAGCAAATCCAATGATAAGACGAAAAGCTGAGGAATTTAATAACCCAATTATAATCATACCCGTAGAAGAAATTAGTGAAACTGATTATAATCCGCTAATAGACGGAGAATCCTTGTTGGAAATTACACCTTCGAATATCAATTTAGGAGCTTTAAAATATGAAGAATGGATGAATGATAATTCAATTATTATCCGTTTTTTTGAAGGTTGTGGACTATCTGTGTCAGCTGAAGCTAAAATTCATGCCAAAATAGCTGAGAAGATCTTTAAAATAGAAGAAATCGATCTGCTGGAAAGACCGCTAAATAACGATCCCAAATGGGATGAAGAAAAAGGGATTTTAAGTTTTAAAATGGAAAAATTTGAAATTCGTAGTTTTAAAATCTGTTTAAACTAATATTAATCAAACACGGATTTTCCAACAACGCTGTAATGAGGTTTTTCTCCTAACAATGATAAAAGCGATGGAACCATATCTGTAGTTTTACAATATAAGAGTTTCCGTTTAGGGATGCTTGGAGATCCACCAATTATAAATGGCACCGTCATGGACTTTTTAAGACCAACATCATGAGAATAGGGATCGCTTGATTGAGTTTTTCCATGCTCGTATCCAAAAAAATATTCGCTAAGCGTTGATGTTACAATGTCGCAAGATCGAGGATTCTTAAAATAGCGCGGAACTTGGTCAACAATCATAGGGAAGTCTATTTGATTAGTAACTTCAAGCCATTCATCAATGGAATGATATTTATTATCTAATAGGCGAGCTGATTCTTCATGTTCATTATATTTATAAAAATCATCTGAATCAGGAAGGTATCTCGTTTTTTGGTTTATTCCATGCCCCTCGTATTCGATAATATCTTTTAACTTTTTTCCTGTTTTTTCATCTCTGTGTTCAAGATAAATGACTCCCTTATCGGGCGTGTTATTGTCGTCTCTATAATACATCAATTTTACTCCTGGAATTTTCCATAAAGTTTCAAATAAATTCAATTCCTTTCTTCCCGGATTACTAGTGACAAATGCTTCTAATTGATTGAATGTAGGATGATGAAACCAATCTTCACCTCGGAAGTTAAAGAATCCAACGGATCCCATTGAAACATCGAAATCTCCAACTCCTTTCCTTGGTAAATACTGTTTTAATCCTTTTTC
>JAEOTN010000465.1 GCA_016839865.1 Promethearchaeota archaeon
AAAGCGGGCCGAGCACGACTCGAACGTGCGACCATCCGGTTAACAGCCGAACACTCTACCAACTAAGCTACCGACCCTTGGATCTATTAACAAATTGTTTCTAAGTTTAAATTTTTTTCGATACCTCGAGTATCAAATCGATAAAAAATAAAAATGGTAGCGGGGGTTAGATTTGAACTAACGATCTCAGGGTTATGAGCCCTGCAGCCTAAACCAAGCTAGCCCACCCCGCTTTGAAAAATATTGCATAAGCGACACTATCTATCATGTTGGAAATAAAACATTCTGTATTATCGCTACAAAGAGCTAAATTGCACAATAATTAAAAATTTTTGTAATTTCTGAGCGTATTGGAAAAGAAATACATCAAAATCTTAATATGGAAAATGTTCTGTGTATAAATAAACCCAATTTGTGTGATGTGTTTACCCATGGCTTTGTTTGACACCTTAATTAACATACTAACCAATCCCTTCTTTATAGGATCTGCAATTTTTTGGTTAATTTGTTATATTCTAATTAAGGTGTTGGGGAAAAATCGGAAAAATGTTAATCTATTTTTCCCATTTATTGTTTTATTCCGAACTAAATGGCTAAATCGCGTTCTTCGTAAAATTGCGCGTAAATGCCCCAAAGTTTGGAGATGGGTTTGGAATATTGGTATTTTTGTATCCTTCGGATTCACAATTTTCGGCTTATATTTCTTTACAGCGAATTTGATAGAACTTATTCGATCTCCAAGTATAGAAAATGCAATTGCACCTCTTATACCTGGGATTACTGTGGATTTACCTATGTTCTCCTACCTTATCCTCCCTATCTTATTTGTTGTGACTATTCATGAGTTTTCTCATGCGATGGCTGCTGAAGCTGATAATGTAGAAGTAAAATCCACGGGAATTTTTGGTGCTGGAGTTTTCTTTATAATTGGATTTGGAGCATTTGTCGAGGTTGATGAGTATACTGCGAGATCCGAAAAAGTATCTCCCTGGACACGGTTACGAATCGCAGGTGCAGGGACATTTGCTAATGCAATTCAAACAGGTTTAGCATTATTACTAATGCTTAGTTTTATTCCTATCGTTAGTTTGGGCTACGGTCCAAAAGTAGTTCAAATTGATACTGTATTACCTCCAAATGCAGGAGGATATAATTTTGGAAATCTCTATGAGGGGGATATAATTTTGAGTATTAACAACACACAAATGGATTTATTAAATGGTGTGGATTTAAACGCGATCTTGAATAATAATACGGATCTTCAATGTTCAATTGGAGATGAACTGGAGCTTCACACAACAAATCGTAAGGGAATAACTCATAATAGAACTGTTATTCTTGGTCCTCATCTCTTCCTTGGATTCCAATATCAATTCGTATCCAATACTCAAATTGAAATAACTGAAGTATATTCGAAATTTCAAGGGGGAAATAATTACGATATCTTAAACCAAAGCATGATTTTTACAGCGATTGACGGAGTACCGTTTAATTTAAATTCAGAACTGACTCCCGAGTATTTCTTATATACTTTAGATTCACCGAGGAAAGTCAACTTAACCGATACGACAGGTGTAAACTGGACAATCAATATTGACTATTTTCCAATAGTATTTGGTGCGTTCGAATTTCGGTCTTTTTTCACAGGAGCCTTCTTTGAAAATCACAACACATCAATAGAGGTCACACGGGTTTTAAAAAATGATACTGAATCAGGAATAAATGAAGGAATACTAGAAAAGGGAGATATCATCACCAATGTAGGAGGAGAAGATATAAATCTTACAAATGGTGAGACTTTTGAGGATTTTTTAGTAAGCACTGTTTTACTTTCAATCTCCGAACCTACACCCGTGGCTTTTCGCATTCAACGTGGTGAAGATATTCGCTATATACAAGTTTGGTTTATGCCTATTCCGAAATCCTACGTCTTTATTGGAGTGCAATCATCCTCGTATTGGGTTCCCAAAAATAGTTTTACACGTTTCCTAGGAGGAAACTTTCCTATTTGGTTGGAACGAGAAATATTTTATTTCTATATGGTCGCTTTTAGTGTCACATTGTTTAACATGTTACCTCTACCAATTTTCGATGGAAATCGAATTCTTAGAGAATTTGTTCACTGGGTTGTGGGCACAAAAAAAGGGAAGAAAACTAAAAAGCAAATTAAATTTCAGTTCGATCCAGATGAATCTGATTATCATCTAATGACATATGATATCACTGAAATTGTTGATATAGAGATGGATTTAAGCAGTTCTCACGATCCCATTATGGTGGATCCCGTTAACTATAAAGCTTTAGATACAATTCATGACGGAAAAATTGATACTATCCGGATTGATCTTAATTTAGGAAACTTACCTGATCCTGGAACATTGTTCACAGTAACGGTGGAATGTGACGTGGATGAAAAGGCTAAGATAAAAAAAGGAATTACATTAACAATAGGCTTGCTTACAACAGCATTAATTCTAGCAAATTTCATCCTATCATATATTTTTCTAGGCAATATCACATTTTGGGTATAAATATGCAAACCTCGAGAAAGTGCGCTCAATGTGGAGAAATTTCGTTTTTCTTCCAGAAATCTTCAGGAAGACACCTTTGTAGGAATTGTTTTATAACATATTTTGAGCGAAAATTCCAAAAAACCATGTCTAAATATATTCCTCTAAACTCAAATGATGTCGTTTGTGTAGGCTTATCGGGTGGAAAAGATTCCATTACACTACTTTATAATTTGTTATTACGATATAAGAAAATAAAATCTCCTAATTTGATTGCAATTACCGTAGATGAGGGTATTTCAACCGTATACAAACAAAATCAAGAGAAAATCAAAGAATTTTTTCGATCGCATGATGTGGAGGTCCCTTTAATTCAAGTGAGTTTTAAAGATTTTTTTGGATTGTCTATGGATGAGATTGTAAAGATTATTCTTTCTGAAAAAATGAAATTAAACGCTTGTACGGTTTGTGCAAGCATACGGAGACGTATAATCAATGTTTTGGGTAAGGAAAATGGTGCAACAAAAATCGCTATTGGACATAATTTGGATGATTTAGCACAGTCATTTCTCATGAATACCTTACGAAACGATTTAGAAAAAATTGTAAACACAGAACCCTACGCTTCTAGGACTGTAGACACTCTTTCCTTTCTTCCCAGAATTAAACCCTTGTTTCTCTTTACTGAGGAAGAGATAATTCAATACTGTAAGGCTAAAAACCTCCCATATTTCTCTCATACTTGCCAATATGCTTTAGATTTTCCTATCCTTCGTAAAAAAGTCCAAAATTTTATCAATTCGTTAGATGAAAGAAGTTTTGAGCTAAAATATAATATCATTCAATTTCACATGAAATTGAATTCAGTCATTGATCCAGCGAGTGTCGCAAGAGATACATACAATCATTGTAAATCTTGCTCATATCCAACGGGACCAACGCGAATCTATTGTTCTTTTTGCGAATTTAAGGATAAATTTACGAAATTTCCTCACTCTTCCCGTTCTGTAGAATAGAAATTTATTTGCTTTATAGAATTAATTGAATTCTAGACAAACATGATAATTTTAGATAATAGAGTGAGGAAAAAAATAATAATTACTTTATTCTTCTACAACGATTGGAATCTCATTTTTATTTAGAGTTAATGCTTTTTTACATACAGGACATGATGATTTCATTCGGATCCAATCCTTGAAATGATCGCTATGACCTTTTGCTTCACAGATTGGACATTGTATCTCTGAATCAAAGATTTCAATTGGTTTACCACATACTGCACAACGTAAGCGGGACATAGTATGTATTTTTAATACGAATTTATTCACATCCAGAACTGCATCCATTGTATTATCATTGTTTGGGACAATCTGTTTCATGTCCTTACGGTCAGCTTGATAGCACAGGACTACACCTTCGGTATTGTCTTGTTTATTGCCAATCCAAATCACATCTCCTTGGGAAAATGACCTTCCTTCCCGGAGGAGTTGAATTTTTAACATATTGGATTCCATAACATAAGTTTGGATTACTTTAGTAAATTTCAATCCTTGGATGTTACTGGTGATAGTTTGTATTACCGCCCGAGGACTTTTTAACAACGCCGCTTTTATGGGAATGTCTAATTGTTTTCCTTTTTTAGCCATTTTAATCCTCAAAATTCAGTTACTAAGGTTATATATTACAATGAAAATATTGTGCTAAATTCATTGTGATTTAAAGAAATGTTCGTTGTGTACACATAAATAGTTACGCGTCTTTCTGTTCAAAACCAAATTTTCCAATTAAAGGAACGAATACTACGCTTGAAGCGACTTTTTCGATAAGTTTGGATCCTGATTTTGTGATTATCAACAATTTTTGAGACCATCTTCTTCCACCAATTGGAATGCATAACATTCCCCCATCTTTAAGTTGGTCTACTAACGGTTGAGGTACCTCTGGTCCAGCTGCTGTCACTAAAATTTTATCATATGGAGCGGCATCTGGATAACCTAATGTCCCATCTCCTTTTATAACGGAAACACATTTCTCTAATTTTGCTTTTCGCAAGTTATTTTTCGCAAATTTTACCAATTCATCAATTCTCTCAATAGTATATACGTGCCCGGATGGATTGTTTTGGGACACAATATAACCTAGTAAGGCTGCATGGTATCCGGATCCTGTACCAATTTCCAAAACTTGATCACCAGGTTCCAAATTCAACAATTCACACATCATTGCGTTCATGTGGGGGGCAGATATTGTTTGACCGCAGTAAGTGGGAAGAGGACTATCATCATATGCTCGTGCTTGACGCTCGGAAGGCACGAATAACTCTCTAGGTACAGTAGACATTGCCTGTTTAACAAGTTCCGATTGAATATATCCTGCCGATAATAAATGAGATATCAGCTTTTTTCTTGCGGTCACAAATAAAGACATATCCATCACCATTTTTATAGAGTAAAATCCGGGTAACCATGCCCATGTAGAAACTTGATTGCACGTTCTAAAGATGGCATTCCCGTTCGAGCTCCGAGTTGCGTTACCTTAATTGCAGCACATGCATTTGCGAAAATAAGACTTTTTTCCAAAGACCATTTCTGGATTACATATCCATATGAAAATCCACCACAAAATGCATCCCCAGCCCCAGTTGCATCAACTGATTTAACAGTGAAAGCAGGGACTTCAATTTTTTGATCCTTAGTTAAACCAACAGCACCCTTAGTACCTTGAGTTATAACTACGGTTTTTATCCCCATGTTGATAAATTCCTCTGCTGCTTTGACAGGTGTTGTTTGTTTTGTTAGTGTCATAGCACCCATTTTGTTTGGAAGTAAAATATCTACATATGATAAAATTGGTTGTAATTCTTTCATCCCTCGTAAGGCAATTTGACTCTCTAAATCCATAGATATAGTTAATCCGTTCTCTTTCGCTAGTTTCATTGCTTCCAATGTTAATTTTGGATAAATTGCTGTCGTATGGAATAAAGTAGCGCTCTTAAACATATCTTCATGTAGATCATCTGGGTCCAATTTAGTCGTTTGCATAAAAGGGCTTTGAATTATGGTTTTTTCACCAGTATCCTTGATTACAAATATGAAATTTACTGCGCTTTTCTTCCCTTTCTTTGCGATAAGATATCTAGTGTCTACATTCTCTTGTTGCATATCTTCTATAAGATATTTACCTGCGTCATCATCACCAACTGCACCGATAAAAGCGGATGGAATTCCTAAACGAGAAGTAGCTACAACAAAATTTGCAGTAACTCCTCCACCAAAATATTGTTCAAGTTCTGCGTCAATTTTTTCATCTGGTTTGGGAAACCATGGAACAATTGATACCCAGTCTTTGACAATTTCACCTAGACCAATAATCTGAACTGGTTTTACCAAAATAAAATTCTCCATGATATTGATATATCTAGATTGGATAAAAATTAGAAAAATGTATGTGTAGGTGAACTAATCCTCAATTTTATTGATCAATCTTTTCACTTCATCGTCTTCATCGAAAAACTCCTTATCATCTTCCTCATCTAGACTAAGTAATCGCAATTTCCGAACTTTCATCTCATTCACTGAATCTCGATTAAGAGAAACCATCCCTAGAACTGCAACTTCGTCAGATTTCACACGATCTTTAATCTCTTGCTCAAATTCGTTATAATCACTGTCCTGCATGCGTAATTGTAAGGATGACGCATCAACACCAATTAATTTCTCTGCTTCGTTTCTAAAAAATACTATAGGTAATTGACCGGTGTTATCTTCTATCAAACCAGAGATAACCATCCTATGCTCGGATTTTACTGGTCCTTCCTCACAAGCACAATTTGTTTTCTCAAAAGTGATATTCTTACCACATTGGGCACATGCTTCGTATACATGCATCCTTGATATATCAGTTATACGTCCTTTTAACTCGTACATTCCATCTCCATCAATATTTTCAATCATTTGATAAGAACCGGTTAATTCTAATGGACTTCGACTTTGAGGTATGAACTCAGGAACAGAATGAGGATTTGTTAATGTGAAGTCAATATTTCTCATTAATTGTGAACTTCTGCCAAAGGAAGCTGAAGGTGTTCCTATGCGATCATTCATTTTCACACTTGCTCGTAAGACTTGGATATTCTCACCTACAGTAAGATCTTGATACTCTTCTGCTTTTTCTTGCCAAAATGTCAGTTGAATGGCTTCTGTATTGTCACTCACATGCACTGAGAATATCCGTAATTCTCTACCATCATTTGTTGTAATAATTTTTAATGGTTCTGGAATGTGTGTAATTTGCCCCTCAAATGAAAACACTCCTTCTTTATTTTTTAGAACTTCTTCAATAGGAATAGGAGAATTAATGGTAGAAGATGAGGAATCACTAACTACTGTTAATTTTGATGTAGAACGAAACACCAGCTCAGATTTATTCTGATCTCTAAACGCAGGTTTCACTCCCACATTTTCAAGTAATACTGTATAACCAATGTCTACTTTTTCTAATTTTATAGTGTCCTCTTGCCAGAAAACAACAATTATAGATCCAGTTGCATCTTGTAATTGAATTCTCTGAACTAATCCAGTTTTATCATCGCGAGTAAACTGTTTCACATCGTGCTTCATTCCCACTTCTGCTTTGATTGATACTCGAGACAGAGTGTTATTAATATCTTTGATCACTAGTTGTTGAGCTGGCTGACCCTTCTTGATTTCAGAAAATACTGATCCTTTCTTAAAACTCAATTCCATTTTTGTTGAGTCGTTATATTGCGGCTTAGCGTTAAGATTTTCTAAAAGTACTTGGGCTCCTTCTTGGATATTATCCAAATACTTGACATCTTTCTCCCAGAACACTACGGGTATTGATCCTGAATCATCTCGAATTATTATTCTTTGTATTGCTAAATCTTCATTAGTCGATTTTTTCTTTACATTCCGTCTATCATAGATAAGATCGACTGTTCCCTCAACTGTTATCATACTTTTATTAGTCGGGCTTGTGGGAGTAATCTGTGAAATTTTCACCTTAAAATTTGAGTAATCTAGAGTATCATAATCAGCTGAATTTACATCTGTGGGTGAAAGTTCAATGCTTGATTTTACTCCTACATGTATCTCAAGTTCCTGATTTCGGTTCCGTTTTACTTGTCCATTCAACACACGAACAATGCAATTTATATTGAAGGAATCATCTTTTACCCAATTTGCTTGATTATTCCATAGCAGTACTTTGATTTGATCTTTAGAATCATATAACCAAAACCAGCTGAACTGCCCTTTGCGATCATTATTTGCGAAGGTACGAATATCAGAGAAATCTGTGACTCTTCCAACTACATTCACATTTTGAGTGGATTCTGATAATTGGCTAATAGAATAATCTGGTTCACTGGATTGATTTTTTGCTTGATCGTCAACTTCTAAACCCTCTTCTTTTGCAATGACAAACAATGCTGTTTTTTCATCAATCCAATTTTTCATTTTTCCAATTGTTTCTTTTACTCTTCGTTCTATCTCTTCCTTGGTCATCCCATGTTCTTCTAAAATCTTAATATAATCTTTTTCAGACGTCACAATCCACACCATTGAATTGTTATGTTGTTGGAGATCGAAATCCAACTCATATATGTTTCTATCTGACACTTAATAACTCAACATATAAAATTATAGAATCTGTATAAGCACTTTAACTCTATTTATCAGATCGAATTTGTTACATCAATCTGTTTCACAACAATTTTGCTTTTAATTTACGAATTAGCTCCGGTTGGATTGAACCATGTAAGCGATCAAAGTTTTCACAAACCATTGAACGCACACCAATGATATCAGGTTTTAACAGTTTTATTTTTTCTAAATCTGATAATTGCAGAGATCCTGCTAAAGCTATTATGAGATCTTTTTCTTTACATAATTCTATGAACTCTTCCAACACATTTAAACTAAGATTGGAAAAGAGAGAAACGCCGTTCTTGATTTTTGTGTCTAACATAGCTACATCTGCCCCTCCAACTGATGTAATTTCTGGAATTTCAAGAGGATTAATCATATCGGTAAAATTTCTAAAGTCCGCATATCCTGCTACTACAACTTTAGTCTCTTGATTAACCATGTGAACGGCATCTACCACTGCTCTGGTTAATTTAATTCCTTCATCTTTTGATTTTGGTCCATAGAGCCCTATCTTAACATAATCTACATGTAATTGAGCTACACCAAAAGCAGCCATACTTGCAGTTCCAGGGAGATTGGGAAAATCCCCAATTGCTACACTAAATTCTATTTCATTGTAGTTTTCTTTTTTAAAGGAATCTAAGATGGTACCAACATCTCTAATTGTGGTAACTAATGGTGCCCCTAACGATCCCTCCAAAGGATTCTTCAAATCTAAGATATCTGGAGCTTCTTGTAAGATCAATTCTACTTCTTGAAGATGTTGTGCTGAAACAAGTGTCTTAATTCCCAATAATAATCTCATCCGATTCTCTTAAGTCGTGTCGTAATAAAATAAAATGAATTTAAAATCTTGTTTATTGGATAATGGAATATTCATTGATGATAAAAAGAATGAATCTTGGTGGGGGTGATTTTACCTGTATGAAGTGCTGTAGCAATTAAACCTCCATTAAATCCCGATTGTTCTAAAGATACAATATCTTTTATGTCTTTAATGCCCCCACCAACGATAAACTTTATTTCCGGGTATTTTTCTCTAATCTCTTGGTAATCCGATCCACTATCTCCTCGCAATGAGCCTATTTTTGCTAAATCTAATAAAATAATCTCTCTTATGTTTCGTTTTTTCAGTTTATCAATTACAGTGTAAACATCCATTTGTGATATATCTTCACAATCGGAAATGATCTTTTGATTCTTCATATCGATACTTACGATGATTTTATCTCCTCCTAATTCATTTATTGCATCATCGATTACATCAAATGAATCAATAGTCTCTGTAGCAAGAATAATTTTATTTAAACCTAAAGCATTGATGTGTAAAATATCATACATATTCCGTATTCCTGCATCCAACATGATTTTCAAAGGAGAATCTTTTGCTAAGGATAATAATAAATCTGTATTAGGACTCTCTCGAATAATTGAATCGAGATCTGCTATATAGACTTCTTCAAATCTATAATTCTCGTAATAGGATTTTAACAGATCAATAGGATGTGAAGAATTTGAAAATTTTGTGTGAATTGGTTGGTATGTATTTCGTAATCCTTTATTTGCATGAACTGCAATTCCATTCAATATATCAATAACGGGGATGATTCGAAATCGACTCATTATCGAATTTCCTATAGTTTTTGTAAAAAAAAACCGATCAATCACACTTAGTTATTCGTATTTAATAATCTTAACGCCTACATGAGATTGAAAAAAAAGGGAATTGAAATTGAATTGAATTTTAACAGAGAAGGTTTAGCGATTTAACCCTTATACTTAATTGCTAAAGCCATATCGTCTTTGGTTATTTTCTTTCTCTTTGCATGTTTCGCAAATTTTAGAGCTTGCTGTGTAAGGTCAGTAGCAACTTCCTCTAAGTTTAGAATTAATAAGTCAACAGCATTACGGGCTACAATATTTGCTCCACTTTTCTTCATAAGTTTACGAAGTGGACTCCATGCAAAAGATCTTTTTTTCTTTGCCATTTTTAAAATCCTCCGCAGATTGTCATTATCTTTATGATAATAACAAACCACAATGAAAATACTACAATTCATATATTTAAACTTTTTCACGATTCGGTGGAAATTTGAATAGATCCAAACGACTCGACAAAAAGTGGGGGAAAAAACTCTCTAAAAAATTACCCACTAAGCCGGTCGAAAAATACAACATTAAATTCATTCTCTCCAAAAATTGAAAAGATTATAAGTATTTGGCTCTAATAATTAACCAAATTTTCCTAACCGGATTGAATGGCTCTAGATCTATCAATATTTGTGAACATTCTACTTATTAGCTGTGTGGAAATTCCCACAATTCTTTTGACTTATGGGATGAATTTAGTTATATAATAGATTCTAATCGAATTAATACTTAAAAAAAAGAGGGATTAAGAAATTTTAAACAAAGAAAACATTCGTCTCTTGAATAACTCGAAACCTTCATATTCTTCTTCCGGAGTAGGCATTTTACCAGTCGGTTGTGCACTTTTTCCGTAAAGTGGTTCAAAAGTTATTCTAATTTTTGTACCTTCAAATCGTTTAGCTATTTTTTTCAATTCTCTATTCAAAAAAACCATGGATTCATTTTCGATATCACCAACCATGTAGAGGTGTTGCTTTACTTTGTTCCAATAATGTACAATATCACTATCTTCGGATTCTGCATCCCTGACATCCGCAGCAATTAAGAAACCCTCATAGACTGCTTTTCGTTTCTTACCCATGCAAAACCCCTTTATCTCCGTAAAGCTCGAGGATTCATCATCATTTTCTCTTCATCAGATGAAAGTTCCAATACATATTCCTCATTTTTTATCATTTTCCGAATTTGGATAATCTTCCTGAAGATCTCTTTCTTAAATTTCAGCATCATTGTAAATAGCAATACTACACGGAAGAAATTTACATCTTTATATAACTCCTTATCATAGAAGAAAATGTTATATTTTCCACCGATATTGAGTTTTTTCTCATCAATTTTTGCTAAAATCCTGTCTTCACCAAGTAAAACCTCCCAATCTGATCCAATAGTCAATCTTTTTTCATCAAATGTGAAAACACGCCACTTCTTTTCCTTTTTCTTTTTGTCCTCTTCAAGAAGACAGAATGAGAAAATTTCTCCAATTTTTGGTAATCGTGTATGGTTCTTAAGCACATTAATCACATATTTGTAACGAGGAAGTACAATCTTGAAAGATGCAATCGTATCATCTGAACCTGTGCTATTAGTAATGGAATCTGCTACCATCTCTTCGATGGATCCTAAAAATCCTACTGATTCCATGTTAAACCATTTAATTATCAACCGTTTTTTCCCAATATCTTTATCAGGTATATCATCCCAAGTTGCTGAATTATATCCAAACATTCCATCAGCTTTCCCTTCTTCAGATACCTTGCCTACAAGTTCAAGATTTCGCGAAAACATGCGATTTTTTGCCATAAATCGTTCCCTTTGGTAAATCCCAATTTCAGCATTATGTAAATCAGTAAGCCAGTAATCTACAACAACTTTCTTTTCAAATCTCTCATCAGATTTTTTAGAGTCTTTTGCTGCTGTCTTATTTTTCTTCAAAACATCTTTTTGACTTTTAGTAGGTTTTCCTTTTTTCTTTTGTTTAGAACCAAGAAATTTCTTTGCTAAATCTCTTTCCAATTGATCAGCACTTTTGGATTTCGATTTTGATGTTCCTCCTTTATGGACACGTGTAATATGAGCATTTACATTTTTATACATTTTTCCACAATGAGGACATTTAGTTTTTCCTTCACTATCAGACATTTGTCATCCCAATTTTCCGTAATTACATTACATAGATCACTTTTTGGTTAAACACTTTACTATTGAGCCTATAACTAGTTGCAAACTTATGGGGTGATTATTGTGCCAATATTAGAGGTTTGAAAATCTTCTGTTAGTAATTTCTTCAATGAGTCAAGATTGGAGCCATTTATGATCCGGATTTTAATTTTGCTCCTCTGTAATATCTGAAAAGATAATAGATCAAAAATCTGATATTTTCCAGCGATTTGTTCTTGATCTGAACGAGAAAGGAGCAATTTTTCTAAATCGCTGTACGAAATTCTCCCAAATTTCTTCGCATCATCAAATTTCTTTGGATCTTTATCATATATTCCATCAACATCTGTTAATATAATCAAATCTTGATTCAATGCTTCACATATCTGCATTGCTACAGTTGTGGTGGATTGCTTTGGAACAAAACCCCCGGCAATGAAAAATTTACCTTGAGAACGTGCATGTTTAGCTTCCTCAACATTAGAAATCGGGTGAGGATATGCAGTATCCCCTATGTGATAAATCAAAATTTGTGCATGAATGCGAGAAGTCATTATACCTAAAGTATCTAATAATTCCTCATGAAAACCTAATTTTCTTCCTGCTTGAATATAGGTTCGAGCAATTTTTCCTCCTCCACAAACTAATCCTGTCACTTTGCCAGATGATAAGACGATACTTGATAATTCATCGATTTTATCCACTTTTACTTCATTTACATCCTTTTGAAATAACAGTGATCCACCGAATTTGATGATATAACTCATTTTCAATCCTATTATTGATATGAATACGAACTAATGATTAGAATATATATTTTTATCCCTTCACAGATTATCTGTGATAAGGAAATGCAACCACTATTGGAAGTAACTGTACTAGTTCCTCATCGAATATCAGGATTTTTTCAGATCGTTGAATCTGGAGGAGGAAGACCTGTTGACGATTTATCACAAATAGGATCTCGCGGAGGAGGACC
>JAEOTN010000466.1 GCA_016839865.1 Promethearchaeota archaeon
CGTCTCTAGAGAAATTAGCAGGAATTTTAAATGGATTATCAAACAATAAAATGCCTGAAGAATCTGAAGAAATAATCGAACAAGAAGAAATGAGTTCGAGCTTTATCGAGGATATCCCTTCTATTAACCATTTTCTTACAAAGGGGATCACCCTAAAAACCAGTAAAGATAAAACAGTTATTTACAAAAGAGACGAGGAATCTGCGGAAAAAGGATACTTAGGACTCGATGTTAAAAAACTTAAAGAGTTCATAAAAAACAAATTCCCCGAAATCCTCCTAGATTGATCTATGTCTAATAACCTTTTTATTCCAATTAGGCGTATTTTATTTGTGGTGTCTTTCAAAACCCAGTGGATTTGATCATAAATGACCGAAATATCTCTTGAAAACTTAGACTCTTATTATACAGAGCAATTAAACATCGTCTATGCGAAACAGAAAAAGGTCCTTAAAAAGTTTGTAGAACGGCTGGAGCGTCACATTGTCGAATTAAAAAACTCTATTGATAAAATGCGACAAAGAAAAGATACCATTGAATTAGAAGAACAAGCAGAAAGGTATGTAGATCGCTTCTATAATAAAGTAAAAGAAAATCTTGACATCATTGAGGTCCCTGATAATCCGACAGCAGAAGGGACATATAAACTCATTGAAGAAATTAAGAAACTCTTCGTTAATATGAATGAACTAGGACGAAAAAATATCCCACGTTTTGCGAAAGAATTTCAATTAGAACTAAAAGAAATTGATTTTATTACTCGAAAAATCAGCGAACAATACATGCGAATAGATGTTTTTATTCGAAAAAAATACGACGAAACAAAAGATGCGGAAAATCTGGTTAAACATTTTCCAAAATTGGAGAATACAGTAGAACGCATAATTAATACGAAAACTACTGTGGATAATTTTACTCACGATGTAGAATCTCGTGAAAAAGAGTTACAAGATTTAGAGCAAGAAATTATCACAATTGAAAATGACCCATTATTCAAAACCCAATCAAACCTTGAAAAGAAGTTATTCGATTTACGAATTGAATTCGATAATAAATTAAAATTCAGAAAAGCGTTAAAAAAATTAAAGAAAAAAGTAGAACAACAAGCTACACGTGGGATTACTCCTGAATTGGTGAAGAAATACTTAAGTGATCCATATACTACCATTGTTAACGAAGGGGAAAATCACCCTAAACTGACCGAATTTTTAATTCAACTACGATATTTATTGGAACAAGGAAGTTTGAACCTAAAAGCGGACGCAAAAAATAAATTACTTCAAAATATTGACCAAATTGTTTCAAAGGGAGTCCTACACTCGATAATTATTGACTATAAAACTTTGCGCACAGAATTAAAAGAAATACAAGATAATCCAGAACAGAAAACTCTAAATGAGCGACTGACTGAATTAAAGGGATTATATTCATTAAAAACTCAAGAGTTGGAACATCTCAAGGCTGATGCTAATCATAAATCCACGGAATATCGTCATTTATTGGAGAAATTGAAAAGCGATCGAGACAACATTCAAAAAAATTTAAAAAAATTCATCAACCAAGATGTTGAAATACGTATTACCTTGAAATTTTAGCAGTTGATTTTTAATGGGAGAAAATGAAAGTTCTGACAAATTTAATTCGGTCATTAGGTTAACACAAGAACTTGTAGCAATCAATTCAGAACCCTCCCATTTAGAGTATAAAGTTGAACAATTTCTTATAAGCAAATTAAGAGAATGGGGGTTTTATATAGAGAAAGCTCCCTATGCAAAAAATCGAAATAACCTTGTTGCAATTTATCCACATTATAATCGATCCCATGTTGATAGATATGTGGCGTTTTCGGGACACATGGACACCGTCCCCGGCTATAAGAAAGAAGATGGTTATCTAGAAGATGGAAAAATCTTTGGTCGTGGAGCCTGTGACATGAAGGGAGGAATTGGAGCAATATTAACTGCCGTAAAAACGTTTATCGATGATTATAACTTACGAAATGAAAAGTCTTATAAAAAACTACAAAGAGGAATTGTATTATTCTTCACTGTAGATGAAGAAACAGGATGTGCTGGTATTGTGGGACTCACAAAAAGATCAATACCCCTCATGGAAAAACTAAACAAAGAATTCTTCATCGATATAGGTTTTAATGGAGAACCGACTAATCTTTCTCCGATAATCTCTCATAAAGGAGTAGTTTGGTTTGAGTTAGATTTTTATGGGAAATCAGCTCATGCTTCAGTCCCCCATTTAGGAAAAAATGCAATAGAATTAGCTTCAGAATTTATTATGGAACTAAAAAGCTTACAAAATACATTAAAATCTAGAAATTATTTTGCAAATTCTGATATCACACCTCCTACGTTGAATGTAGGGATTATTAAAGGTGGTACTAAAACAAATGTGATACCTGAACATGTCCATGTAGAGATTGATAGACGTACAATACCAGGAGAGTCAGCTGACTCAGCCCTTGAAGAGATTCGGAATATAATTCGGAAATTCCCTGATGATCGAATTGAAATTGAAATGACACATCCAGGACACGCTTATCAGATACCTTCTGGTAAAGAGAATGAGTTTTATAAAAAAGTACGTGAAATTACAGATAATTACGAGGTAACCGGTGCATCTTTCATGGAGGGATATACCGAGTCTGATATCTATTATCGTTATTTTGGGATCCCTATGATAAACCTAGGTCCTGGAAGTATAAACCAGGCTCATACTGATTCAGAATATGTAGAAACCGCCGAATTACTGAAAGGATCTCAAATTTACTACGATATTCTCAAAATTTTTTGTTTACAATAACATTTTCATTTTTTTGAATAATTTCCTTCTTGAAATTCAGATATTGGGTATTTTATTCTATTTTTTTTCATCTTTTCCTGAAATATTTCCGATAAGTCAAGATGCAGAGAATTCACCATAGAGAGAAGATAAGCAAAAATATCTGCGATTTCTTCTTTTATGGATTGCATAAGATTTGGATTGCTACGAATATTGTCAATTTCGAAATTTTGAAACAAGAACAATTCAAGCAGCTCATTAGATTCGATCGATAATGCGATAGCCAATTCTTTTGGTTGGTGGTATTTTGACCAGTTACGTTCTTCTACAAAAGTTGCCATTTCCTTCTTCATTTCAGCGATTATTGTACTTTTATCCACCATATTATCCATTGCATTAGGAATATCAAAAAGGAACCTATTAGGGTGCTATCAAGGAAACCGATATGTGGTTGTCTATATATTTAGATTTTCCAAGAAATCCAGAATTAACTTATTATATATATCTGGACGATGATTTGGTCCAAAATGACCGCACATTGGAACTACAGAGTATTGCGAATCAGGAATTTTTTCTGCAAGGTCTTTTGACATCCACAAAGGAGCATAGTTATCCAATTCAGCACCGATAACCAACGTAGGACATTGAATGCCAGTGGGATCTAGAGGATTTTGTATCATATCAAAAATTTCAGTTTCTACAATACCGTCTAAGCGATCATAAAGGAAATCTGTATAATCCGTATCACCCATCAATGCAGCTCGAATAAATGGTATAGTTTTATCGAGTAGAATTTCAATATTATCTAAGATCAGTGTGTTGAAATCCATTCGTACGAGTTGCGGTAGTAGGTTCCAGAATATATTCCTAATCGTATTATCAATTAGGTATCTGCCTGAATTCAATAATATCAAACATTTCACTTGGTTTGGATAATTCAACGCAAATTGTTGAGCAATTCCGCCCCCAACTAAACTGTGTCCAATTAGGACAACAGGTTCATCCATTTCCAGGATATATAATAGTTCTTGAATATCTACTATACTGTCTTGTATTAAATGAGCATCAGGTATTTCATGTGGATTTTTTTCACTTTTTCCATGACCTTCAGCATCAAAAACGACTACCTTATGCTCGGATTTTAAAATTTGTAATTGCTCCTGGAAAAAACCTGCGGAAGATCCAAACCCATGTAACATTAGAATAGGAGTTTTATCATCTTCATGCCCATTAAAGATTTCATAGAATAAATTTAGATTGTTTTTATTCTTGTAGTAAGGGGGCATAGTTATAATAAACCTCGGGCTTTCTCCATTTCCTCTGTTTGTAGGTTGGTGTATCTAATTAAGGGCTTTTGAAAAAGATTGCTCTCACTTATAAATGTGATCCTTTAGTGAATGGATTCTGTCCGTTAATGAACACTGTTTATTCTCGATCTATTCCAATTGAATGTTTTACATCTTAGTATGATAAGAATTTGGTTATATCTGTCCATGCATATCCAACAACCAATCAATAGAATGTAACACCATTTTGTCACAATTAAGTATCTTTAAATTGTGCATAGCTGAATCGCTGTGAAGTAGGAATAAACAGTAGTTATATAAGATGTGTTTAAGATTAGATCTATGTAACCAATATCCATGTACTGTTGAACTAGGTGATAAGTGTGGCAATTTTCGAAACGGGAATTCTATTGGATGGAAAAATACTATTAGAAAAGAAATATTATGATGCTTCCAATGCATTAGACAATCAATTGAGAGCTGGATTATTAGCAGCTGTGGATGGTTTCGCTCATGATGCATTCAATTCTACATTGGAATCCTTCACATTAAGTTCATACACGCTTGTCGCCATATCTCGTAATCTTGAAATCCCAATCATTCCTGAAGAACAAGTCAAGTCTCACACACTCATGATTTTTGCTATAATTGAAAAAGATACCAATGAACGAGCTGTAAAAATGTGCATGGATAAAGCTTTGGATCAATTTTTAAATCGATATAGTGTAAATGACATTCTTACAAAAGATTCTAGCAATTTTGTTAATTTCACGAATAGATTCGACAAGATCTTCAAAGATTTAATTTTAAAAAGTGAGGATAGATTTAGTTCAATGTTTTAAGATACCTTGCAATTATCATCATTTCGATGGGATATATTCAAGAAAATGATCGAAAAATGTCGAGGAATCGTCAGAGAGTCCAGGATAAATCTTATCTAACTCTTGTTTTGCGTGTTGCACCATATTTTTTGAGTATAAATGTGCAAATTCTAGGGAACCAGTATCTTTAATTATATTCCGAATTATATCGATTTGCTCCTTAGTGAGTTCATTGGGATTATTGAGAATTGCGTTCATTTCTTTCTTCTGGGAGGTACCCGCGTTTCGATAAGCAGTTAACAACAATATATTTCGACGTCGTTCTTGGATATCCATATCGATTGATTTCAATTCAGGATTTCCAAATGTATCGGTTATGTCATTTTGGATTTGATAAGCTAATCCGATGTATTTCATTGCTTGTTTCAATGGTTTTAGTTGGGACAGTCTAGCATCAGCTAATGCCGCACCTATAGCAGCTGCAGTCTCGAATTGCTTGGAAGTCTTCCATTCAGATACTAATAAGTAGTCCTCTAGTGTAAAATTATCTAAAGATTTCATTTGTCCATATGCTTCCATTATTTTTCCTTTGGCAATAGCATTTACACCTTCTACATAGTTCCAAAGTGCTTGTGATTTTTTAGTAGCGCCAAATT
The DNA here is from genome assembly GCA_016839865.1 of Promethearchaeota archaeon. The sequence continues at coordinate 5,560 of JAEOTN010000466.1, forward strand.
TTGATCCCACGATTAAATTTTGACCCAAAAACGCACAGGCATCCCCACCGTGTATTGCAATAGCATTTCCAAATAAGGTAGAATCCCCATATGAGTTCTCATTACTATTATTAAATTTTAGAGTATATTCACGATGAAAAGTCGGATTCCCTCTTCGAAATTCATCCTGATCTACAACATCGTCATGGATTATGCTGGAATTATGGAGAAGTTCTACTGCGATTGAAATTTTATAAATTTCATCTAGATATTTATCGATTCGACTATCCATTGCAATTCCCGTGAAGCATTTAACTAAGACTAAAGGACGTATCCGTTTGGCTAATCCTCCAGCTAAGATGAAATCACGTAGATTTTGATAAAAATCTTTTAGAAGGAAATTCTCTTCTCTATTCACCAATTTTACAAAA
>JAEOTN010000026.1 GCA_016839865.1 Promethearchaeota archaeon
AATTTTTACAATATTCCCTTCTTTTTGAGCTGTTAAGAAAGGAAATCCTGCTTGATGAACCCAAGATTCTGCAAAATCTTTCATAGGTTCACCTGTGGCTTCTTCAAATACCGTCCAAAATTGTTCTGTATTCGAAATATCGAATTTATATTTCTCCATAAAACGTTTGATTCCGAGTTTAAATCTCTCCTCCCCTAAGTAATCGCTAAGAGCACGAATAATAGCTGCTCCCTTATAGCAAATTATTGGAACAGTAGCCATGTTAATCTCAATTGGTTTGCCTCCAGGGAGTTCAATGGGAAATGTAGTGATTAATGCATCTCGTCTGAATGCTGCACTAGTGTCATCAAGAACAAAATCATCCCAAATCTTCCAATCGGGATATAGTTGATCCGTAACAGCATTCTCAAAATATGAAGCAAAACTCTCGTTTAACCATACGAATACCCAATCTGAGGGAGATACTAGATTACCGAACCATTGATGGGCATTTTCGTGAACAATTACAGTTACTACCCTTTTTTTGGCAGCTTGTGATGTTTTCCCTGGATATACCAGAATTAAGGGTTCACGATATGCTACCGCACCATAATTTTCCATTGCACCATATTGGAAATCTTTTATCGCAATATTATCCATTTTTGAAATGGGATAGGGAATTCCAGTTAGAACTTCTAAAGCTTCAATTGATTTTTTGCTGATTTCTAAACCCAATTCTCCCAATTGTGCTTTTCCTGGAGCTGCGTACACTCTGTAGGTAATTTTATCACTTTTCTTTTCTATAAAATCAAACTCTCCTACAGCAAAATACAGTAAATACGTGCACATCTTTGGTGTTTGCTCAAATTTCACTAATTTTTTACTATTTTCTAATTTAATTTCTTCGGATATTGCACAATTAGAAATAGCTGTTAAGTTTTCATTTATTACAAACTCAATATCAAAGGAAGTTTTATATTTTGGTTCGTCGAAACATGGGAATGCCCATCGGGCATAATTCACCTCAAATTGGGTGGTAGCGACGTATTTTGGTCCCTCATGTCCTTCTACATTATACGAACTTCGATATAATCCTAATAACTTATCATTTATTTCTCCCTTGAAGTGGATCAGTACTTCAAAATCACCCTGAATTGGTTGAGGGAGCTTAATTACGAGTTCTTCTTTCTCATCAATACATTCAAATTCACAATTTACGAATTCATCAGTGGATTTGACTTTTATAGAGAGAATGTTAAGGGATTTTGCATTAAGTGTGACTTTGCTTTGTGGTTGCTTTGAATGAATTTTGATTTGCGTTTTTCCGGTAAACACAAAATTTTCCAAATCAAAATCCAAATTTAAGTAGTAATATGTCGGTTCCATATATTATTCACGAAAGCATTTTGATAGGTGATGATGTTCCTAACCATACATAAAAGTTTCTTAACATTAGGACATAAATCATTGCCAGTAGATTTCTACTACTTTTTCATCAAATCTTACAATTTCTCCACCTTTTACACCGGAAAATAAGCAAAAATGGTATGGTTTTGTGGATTCTGTGTAATTTGTATTTTTTTAATCAATTTGTGAAATGGAAGCGGAAATTTAATCCTACATAATGACAAACGAAGAGATCGTCGTGAGGAAAAAAATAAGAAAAAAAATATGACTGGAAAACGATGTATTATAATTTAGATATCAGAATAGAATATACTTTCATTAACTCTAAGCCCATTTTGATATCATCCGCTCGATCTGGTAATTCTTCAGCGATTTTTTCAAGAGTAACCCCCACATCTTCTTCCCAAATTGGACCTGCAGTAGGAGCTACCGCTACGAGTAAAGCACCAAAATCATAGGGAGTGAGTTTTTCTCTTAGTACCTTCTCATGATTTTTATACCATTCCCATAACCACGGCTTAGCCGAAATGTTTTGTGTTGCCACTGTAATTGGGTAAAATCTCATATTCATGGGTATTTTTTCTAGAGCAAAATCAAAGAGTTCTTCAAGAGTTTCTTTTTCTTGGAACTGACCTAATGCTATGCATAAATACACAAACTCGATTCCAGTAGTTGATGGGTCCGAGAATTTTTGCAGAAGCATATCTTTTGAATCTTTATCTAGAATTGGAATTGCGCCATAAACAACGCGTAATAGATCGGGATGTATTGCTTCTCCTTTTTTGTATAATTCATATTGTGTTTTTATAAAATCACGAGCCAATTTTGAGTTAAGTTTGAATGCTGCAGTCAACAAACTAGAACGTAATTCGGACATTTCTAAACTATCACCCTCTTTTGGGGCTAATCCAATTCTATTCAGGTGTTTATCGGCAAAAATTTGACCAAATTCCTCGATTTTATCACGTTTTGCATCTAAATAGTAATGAAGGACTGACAATGCACCAACAATAGATCGCACAGTCATGGGATTCTCTACTTTCATGTAGTAATTCTGTAAAAAGCTTAGAAAGTCATCAACTGAAATAACACCTGCCTTGATAAGATTGTAAAAATCATTTAAAATGCCATAAACGTCCACTTGATCAACTTTATTTTCCAAAATTAGATTTCC